>JAIPDL010000001.1 GCA_021737695.1 Desulfotignum sp.
AAAGACAGAAAAAACAATGCCACTTTGGGGTTGAGAATATTGGTGATCATTCCCTGCCTGTAAATGGTTATTAAATCGTTGTGTGAAAATCGGCGGTTTTGGTTTTCAAATGCCGGTGTCCGGGTAGCCAGGGCCTTGACGCCCAGAAAAATCAGGTAGATCGCACCGGCCCATTTTACCAGAAAAAAGGCCGTAGCCGATGTGGACAAAATCAAAGACAGGCCAAATGCCGTGGCCAGCACATGCACCACGCACCCGGACATGATCCCGGCCACAGACACCAGCCCGGCACGGGACCCTTGAGCAATGCTCCGGGTCAGAATATACAGGGTGTCGGTTCCGGGGGTCAGGTTCAGAATAATGGCGGCCGCCAGAAACCCGGCATAATTTTCAATGCCAAACACGCTTGCTCCTTAATTTTGATAATGATTATATCCCGCAGTTAATCAAACAGGGCATTGACAAACCGGACTGCGTCAAATTCCTGTAAATCATCCATGCTTTCTCCCACACCGATGTACCGGATCGGCAGGTGCAGGGTTCCGGCCACTGCCGCCACAATACCGCCTTTGGCCGTACCGTCCAGTTTGGTCAACGCCAGCTGGGTCAGGTTCACAGACTCATGGAACATTTTTGCCTGGGAGATGGCGTTCTGACCGGTGGTGGCATCCAGCACCATGAGCACCTCATGGGGGGCGCCGGGCATTTTTTTTCCCACCGTGCGTTTGATTTTTTTCAGTTCTTCCATCAGATTTTTCTGGGTATGGAGCCGGCCGGCCGTGTCAATGAGCAACACATCCATACCCCGGGCCATGGCGGCTTCCACCCCGTCATAGGCCACAGCAGCGGGATCTGCGCCCTGTTTATGGCGTACGATGGTCGCACCGGCCCGATCCGCCCAGATGCCCACCTGTTCGATGGCGGCGGCTCTGAACGTATCAGCAGCGGCAATAAGCACTTTTTTGTTTTCCCGGGTGAACCGGGTAGCCAGTTTGCCCAATGTGGTGGTTTTGCCGGTGCCATTGACACCCACCACCATGATGATATGGGGCCGGGGCAGGGCAGGGACGGTTTCAGGAACTTCGGTGCTGGGAAACAGAGCAATGAGTTCTTGTTTGAGTACCCCTTTGAGCTGGTCTGCCGAGGACAGGCGGCCGGCATTTTTCCGGATCCGATCCATCATTTCCATGGTGATGTCCATGCCCAAATCTGCGGTAATCAACACCTCTTCCAGTTCCTCAAAAAGTCCGTCGTCAATTTTGCGGCTGGATTTGAACAGGTCATTGATATCCGTGTTCAGGACTTCCCGGGTTTTGGTCAGGCCGGATTTAAGGCGGCTGAATATTCCTTTTTTATCGGGTTCTTCAGACGGTTGTGGTTCTTTGACCCGTTCATTTTCTTTACGCCGTTCTTCTTCCTTCAACCGCGCCTGTTCTTTGAGGCGTTCCTGTTCTTTACGCCGTTCTTCTTCTTTCAGCTGCTCCTGTGCTTTGAGCTGTTCTTGTTTGTTCCGTGTTTCTTGCTCGTTATCTCTGGTTTTTTTTTTGAAAAAATTGAATACCACGCGGGTGTCTCCTTGTGATGGGCAGATTTTTTGATAACCGGTTTGTGTACCGCTCTTTTACAATGTTTGAAAGACCAAATCAACCCTGTAAACCCATGGATTGAATTGTCAGGAATTTCTTTACTTTCCTTGAACGGGCCGGTAAATTGAGATCGAACAATGCCAAGGCAAAATAATTTTAAAACAGGAGTCAATATGACCTTTGCGGATGCCATTGAACCACTGCTCGATCATCCGGTAACCCGGCAGATGACATTGGATACAAATTCGGAAACCAGAGAAAGACAGGCGTTTGAGCCCAGACAAATTGCTGTTTTCGACACCGGTCTTACAGAAATGACAGACCAGCCCCAATACCGGTTTGCCGATAATTCTGAAGCCCGGCGGATGCTGCCCGGCATTATTGACAATTGTGTTCAAAAAGTGGCTGCCCGGCCGGACATGTCCATACAGGAAAAAACGGCATTCTGCAAACCGCGACGGATCGGTGTGGTGTTTTCCGGAGGACCGGCACCCGGGGGGCATACCGTGATTGCCGGACTGTATGATGCCATGAAAAAAAATCATCCGGATTCCTGTTTATACGGGTTTGTGCTGGGACCCGACGGTCTGCTGGAATCCAGCTGTGTGGAACTCACTGAAAAAATGGTGGATGCCCATCGGCATATGGGCGGGTTTTCCATGATCCGAACCGGACGGACCAAAATCGATACGTCTGAAAAAATGGATCAGGCCTTAAAAACCTGTCAATCCCTGAACCTGGAAGGGGTCGTGATCATCGGCGGGGATGATTCCAACACCAATGCCGCATTTTTAGCCCAGCATTTCAAGTCGGCCGGTATTCATGTGATCGGGGTCCCCAAAACCATTGACGGAGACATTCAGGTGAAAACCGATGACGGTACCTGCCTGCTGGCGGTTCCGTTCGGGTTTCATTCCGCAGCCAGATCTTTTGCCCAGAATATCAGCCATCTGGCATCGGATGCGGCATCAGATGTGAAATACTGGCATGTGTGCAAGGTCATGGGCCGGGTGGCCAGCCACCTGACCCTGGAGGCGGTGTTGCAGACCCATGCCAATCTGGCATTTATCGGCGAAGAACTGGCCGCGTATACGGACGAGGAGCGCCTCAAAAAAGCGCAGGAGACCGGGGAAACGGATTTTACCGCCTTCGGGATCACGTTGCGCCATCTGTCCCGGGTGATCTGTGATGCCATTGTCCGGCGTGCGGCATTCGGCAAAAATTACGGGGTCATGATCATTCCGGAAGGGATTCTGGAATTTATCAATGAGATCCAGATATTCATCATCAAACTCAACAAAATTATTGCGGATTTCAACACCATTCATGATCTGGATTTTCATCGCACCTTTCCGATGTTGAATGAAAAACTGGATTATCTGCGCCGCATCAGCCAGGGGATGATGGACAGCCATCCATTTCCCATCTGGAACGTAAGAGACGATGAACTGTTCAATCAACTGCCGGATTTTTTTCAGGCCGGGCTTCTGGTGGAACGGGATTTCCACGGCAATTTCCAGTTTTCCCAGGTCAGAACGGAAAAAATCATCATGGATATGGTCAAGGAATATCTGGGAGCGCTAAAAGAACAGGGCCGCTATAAAATCGGTATCAGCCAGTCCTATTACCAGTCTTTCATGCGGTCACGAAACCTGGACCCGGACCGGTATGCCCCGGCTTTGTTCAACGATCCAAATGCAGTTTATCTCCTGGTCAAGCCGGGCATTATGTCATTGAAAACCCTGAAGCAGGCCCTGGTCACTGCCGGACTTCTGGCGCCGGATCAGGATGTTCCCGGTCCGGTCAAAGAAATTTTCCGCCGGTCAGAACCGGATTTCAAAATGCAGACCCATTTTTATGGATATGACGGCCGGGGCTGCGATCCCACCGCCTTTGACTGTCATTATACCTATAACCTGGGCATGACCGCGTTT
Organism: Desulfotignum sp.; assembly: GCA_021737695.1. Taxonomy (GTDB): domain Bacteria; phylum Desulfobacterota; class Desulfobacteria; order Desulfobacterales; family Desulfobacteraceae; genus Desulfotignum. The sequence goes on from JAIPDL010000001.1 coordinate 3,521, forward strand.
CATCTGCTTGCCCATGGGAAAACCGGCCAGATGGCAGCCATTAAGAATCTGGAACAGCCGTTTGAAAACTGGGAACCCATGGGTATTCCCATTGCCCGGTTGATGCATCTGGAAGAACGCAAAGGCCGGCTGGAGCTGGTCATGGAAAAAAGTCTGGTGGATTTGTCATCCAATGCGTTCCGGGTGTTTAAAGGAATGCGTGAAAAATGGCTGGCAGCTGAACCAGGTGCGGATCATTTCCGAAAACCCGGGCCGGTGAGGTGTGACAGCCGGTTAGCGGAAGACCGGCCCATCACCCTGACATTGAATGCCATCGACATGCGTACATCCGGGAATCAGCGAGACTGACTCCCTGATGTCACGCTTTTTTTAAAGGCTGGTATGTGCATAACGGTTCTTCGGCCAGGTAGCTGCCCGTGGCTTCATAGGCCCGGGCACGGCAACCGCCGCAGACCCGTTTGTATTCACATACCCCACATTTTCCCGTCAGGTTTGAAAAATCTCTTAATTCATTGAACACCCGGGAGTTTTCCCAGACATCTTTGAACGATTCGGCCCGAATGTCTCCGCAGGTCACATCCAGAAATCCGCAGGTCTGCACCCGTCCCACATGGGAAATAAAGCAGAAACCTGTTCCGGCCAGACATCCCCTTGTGACCGCATCCAGACCATGGCTTTCAAAAGACACGGTTTTTCCTTCATCGTGCGCCCGCTGGCGCAGTATCCGGTAATAATGGGGGGCACAGGTGGCTTTCAACTGGAGCGGGGTTTTATCCCGCTGGTCATAGAACCAGTTCAGGGTTTGCTCATATTCGACGGCATCAATGCCTGAATCCACGATATATTTTCCCCGGCCCGTAGGTACCAGCAGAAAAATATGGTGGGCCACAGCGCCCAGATTTTCGGCCAGCTTCAGAATGGCCGGGATTTCTGTCAGATTGGTTTTGGTAATGGTGGTGTTGATCTGAAACTCCAGGCCGGCGGCTTTGGCGAAATTGATTCCCCGGATCGCGTCATCAAACGCGTGATCCAACCCCCTGAAATCATCATGGGTTTGCGGGGATGCCCCGTCCAGGCTCACGCTGATGCGCTGGATGCCGCTTTGTTTGAGTTTTTCCACAATTTCAGGTGTAAGCAATGTGCCGTTGGGGGCCATGACCATGCGCAGTCCGATGCGGTTACCATAGGCGGCAATGTCGAAAATATCTTCTCGAAGCAACGGCTCTCCGCCGGTGAGAATAATGATGGGCGTGCCCACTTCCCGGATCTGATCCAGCAGGGTATACGCTTGCCGGGTGGTCAGTTCGTTTTCATAGGGGTGATCTTCGGCCCCGGCCCGGCAGTGCTTGCAGGAAAGATTGCATCGCCGGGTGGTTTCCCATGCCACCAGGCGCAGGGTATGCGTGCCGGCAGGATGACCGGCTTTGCCGCCATGGACTGAAGACGGATGGTGATGGGTCATGATGCCTCCAGAACACGGGCCACGTCAATGGCGGAATAGGTTAAAATCATATCTGCACCGGCCCGTTTGATTGCAGTCAGCGTTTCCAGAATCAATGCCGTGGCATCCACCCATCCCATCATCTCTCCCGCCTTCATGATGCTGTATTCTCCAGAAACGTTGTATGCGGCAATGGGCAGATCGATTTCCTGTTTCAGACGTAAAATAATATCCAGATAGGCCAGGGCCGGTTTGACCATGATGATGTCCGCCCCTTCTTCAATATCCATGGTCGCTTCCCTGATGGCTTCCATGGCATTGGCCGGATCCATCTGATAGGTTTTCCGGTCTCCGAACTGCGGGGATGAGTCGGCGGCCTGGCGAAAGGGCCCATAAAAGGCGGATGCATATTTCACGGCATAGGACATGACCGGTATGTGATCAAATCCGTCTTCATCCAGTGTCTGGCGGATCTCTGCGACCCGGCCGTCCATCATGTCGGACGGGGCCACCATGTCGGCGCCGGCTTTGGCGTGGGACAGCGCTACTTTTGCCAGCAGGTCCAAAGATGCGTCATTGTCGATGATACCGTTATCCACCACCCCGCAATGCCCATGTTCTGTGTAACCGCACAAACACACATCCGTGATCACAGTGAGATCGGGCACCGCATCCTTGATTTTGGCCACGGTTTTCTGGACGATTCCGTCATCTGCATAAGCCCGGGTGGCCAAGGGGTCTTTTTTGTCCGGAATGCCGAACAGAATGATGGCGGGAATGCCTGCATCTCTGGCCTGTTTTGCCATCTCGACAATATAATCACCAGACATCTGAAAATGACCGGGCATGGATTCAATGGGTTTTTTGATTTGGCGGCCTTGGATGGCAAACATCGGCTGGATCAGATCGTTCCGGGAGAGAAGGGTCTCCCGGATCATGCGCCGGAGGGAGGGAGTCGCCCGCATCCGCCGGGGTCTGTAATCGGGAAACAGCATCTTATTTCTCCTTTGAAATTTCTTGGTCCGTCAGATAGCACGCCGGATCTGAATCCCAGGGGTCGTTGGCCACGGATTCGGCCCTGGCCCTGAAATTGCCGGCACAGATATCCAGCCACCGGCATGTGGCGCACCGGCCTTTGACATGTTTTTTCTTTTCTTTCATTTTCATCAGAAATTCATTGGATTCATCCGTCCAGATCTGTGAAAACGGGCGGTCCTTGATATTGCCCAATGATTTTTCCCGCCAGAACTGATCCGGATACACTTCACCATCCCAGGAAATACATCCGATGCCTCTGCCTGAATTGTTACCTTCGTTCATTTCCAGAAGCTCCAGCACTTCAGCTGCCCGCTTGGGATCTTCTTTTAAAAGTCGCTGGTAAAGATAAGGCCCGTCCGCATGGTTGTCCACGGTCAGAATCTCCTTGGGCTTGTTCCGGTTGTGCAGGTCTTTTGTCCGGTCCATAATCAGATCCAGCACCTGCCGGGTTTCCTCATGGGTCAGGTCTTCCTTGGCGATCTCAGACCCCCGGCCGGAATACACCAGGTGATAGAAACAGGCCCGGGGAATGTTTTTTTCTTCCAGAAGATCAAAAATACCGGGAATGTCCTGGACATTGCGCTTGTTGATGGTGAACCGCAATCCGACTTTGATGCCGGCTGCCTGGCAGTGGTCAATGGCAGCCATGGCCCGTTTGAACGATCCGGGCACGCCTCTGAACATGTCATGGGTGGGTTCCAGCCCGTCCAGGCTGATGCCCACATAGGACAGGCCGATGTCTTTGAGTATTTTTGCTTTTTCTTTGGTGATCAGCGTGCCGTTGGTGGAAATCACGGCCCGCATCCCTTTGGACACGGCATATTGGGCATATTCCACCAGCCGGGGGTGCACCAGCGGCTCGCCGCCGGAAAACAGCAGTACCGGCACACCGAAATCCGCCAGATCATCCATCATGGCAAGGGCTTGATCCCGGTTCAGTTCGTTGTCATAGCAAATGTCTTCGGACCGGGCGTAACAGTGCACACATTTCAAATTACACCGCTGGGTCATGTTCCAGACCACCACGGGCTTCTTGTCAATGGAAAACTGAAGCAGGTGAGAAGGAAGCGATCCTGACTGACGCGAATAGCGCAGCGTGTCCGAGGGCTCCACCGTGGCACAATACAGTTTTGAAATTCCAATCATTTGATCTCTTTCCTGATAAGTTGGTTCAGATAGGCTTCACTGTCGTGCAGATCTGTTTTTGTTAGAAAAAACCGGTGTTTGCCGGTTTTTTCTTTGATCAGGTTCAGCCCGTCATAAAACGCGTTGTGAAGTTTGGATAAAATATCGTCGGCAGACGCCCCATGATCCAAAATCTGTGTCATCAGAAAATCAATGGCATCTTCCTCAAAAATAATGTCAAGCCCCATGTTTCTGGACGTTTCCCGTTCAATCTCTTTGATTGTATTATAATGGGTTGTGATGCGGCTGACAGCATCATCGATTTCCAGCACATGGGCATGGAAATACCGGGCTGCCATTTCACACCGGGCCGCAGATAAATTCAATCCATGGGTGGTGACCAGGGTGTCTGCATTTTCCTGGATATACCGGGTGATATAGTGGATTTGGGTCTCCGAGGTTTTTTCGTGCAGCGATTTCCAGTCATGTGCCGGCGTGTGGCTAAGCAGATCAGTCAGCGTGCCCAAAGGATCGTTGATCACCTGCTTGGTCACCACCAGCCGGGAAATCCGAAAAGATGGCAGTTTTTCTTCAAAAGGCAGCAATGCATCTTCCACCACCGATACCAGGCCTCTGGCGCCGGTATTTTCCTTGAAAGCCCGGTGCGCTAAAACGGTTAATGCATCATCGTTAAAAACAATATCAATACCATATGCGGCAAAATCCAGTCGTTTGTTCAATATCACCGGATTGTTGGGCATTTTAAGAATGGTATACAAATCTGTTTCACTTAACGTCTCCAGAATGCACCGCACAGGAACACGTCCGATAAATTCGGATTCAAAACCAAACTTGACCAGATCTTCGGCCCGGGTCTGTTTCAGCAGGGACGTGTCATCATCAGTACTGCTGAGCCTGGAATTGAACCCGATGGTCTGGCGGGTCAACCGCTGCCGGACCAGGTCGGTGAGTCCGGTGAACGCGCCGCTAAGAATAAACAGGATATTGGCTGTGTTCACCCGCCGGACCACGCGTTTTCCGGTGCGTTGAAACCGTTCGAGCTCTTGCATCATGGATACCGGATCATGGGGGACTTTCAGGTCCACTTCAGTTTCTTCCATGGGTTTGAGCAATGCCCGCTGGACCCCGGATCTGGAAACCTGGGCGCCAATGACATCGGGACTGGCCGCGATTTTATCGATCTCATCCAGATACACGATGCCGCATTCCGCCAGTTCGATATCATCTTCCGCCTCCTTGACCAGATCCCGGATCAGATCCTCTACATCCCCGCCCACGTATCCAGTTTCCGAAAACTTGGTGGCATCCGCCTTGACAAAAGGGACACCTATTTTTCTGGCAATGAGTTTGATGAGATAGGTTTTTCCGATACCGGTGGGCCCCAGCATCAGAATATTGGATTTGATATTGCCTGTGATTTTCGATCCTTTGTCTTCGCGGGTTTCCTGGTGACGGATTCGATTGAAATGGGTGCAGATTTTCGTGGCAAGAACCGATTTGGCCTGATTCTGCCGGACCACATACTGATCCAGATAGGCGATCAGTTCTGCCGGTTTGATGGTGAAGTCCACCAGCTCTTTTTTCCCTTTGTTCGGTACGCTACCGTTTACCGATGATTTTTGGGGCTGAGCTGTGGGAGAAATGATCCGGACATTGCCGCCGAATTTCTTATTTAAAAACTCTCCCAGTTCTTTTTCTATTTTCTTGGGATCTTGTGCCCATGTCGTCTGTGTTTGTTTCATAATTGTTCAATGTAAGCAGACTTCCAAAAAAATCAAGAGATTGTGCAACCCGGCATAGCGCTCAAATGAAAACAGCCATGAACATTGCTGCCCATGGCTGTCAAATTATGGTGCCGAAGGGGAGATTTGAACTCCCACGGGTCGCCCCACACGCCCCTCAAGCGTGCGTGTCTACCTATTCCACCACTTCGGCCGGCATATTCTTGAAATCTACTCGGAAACCGGATCAGCTGTCTGCTGAACGGGTGCCGACTGGGTTGTAATGATACTTTTCTCTGCCTTGTGACCTGAAAAATATGCCAGGGTCAGAGAGGTCACCATGAACACGATGGCAATGACCGTGGTGATTTTGGTCAGTATGGAAGCCGGGCCGGATGCACCAAACAGAGTCTGGCTTCCGCCCCCACCAATGGATACGCCCATTTCCGCGCCTTTGCCGCTCTGAAGCAGCACGATCAGGATCAACAGAATACAGACGGTGACATGCAAGGTTGTGATCAAAGTTGTCATCATTTATTATCAATCATATTTTACAATTTCGGTGAATATTCGGGCATCGAGACTGGCGCCGCCCACCAGCACACCATCCACATCCTCGATGCACATCAATTTTGCTATATTGTCCGGTTTGACCGATCCGCCGTAAATAATTCTGGTGGTTCGTGCCAGGTCCGATGAAATTTTTGTGTCAACCCGTGTCCGCAAATAACGGTGGACGGTCTCTACCTGGTCGGGTCCGGCGGTTTCACCGGTACCAATCGCCCATACCGGTTCATACGCAATCACCAGATCCTGCAACCGTTCCGGATCAACGCGTTTTAACCCATCTGCCACCTGCTTGTCAAGGGTTAAAAATGTGTTCCCCGCTTCCCGCTGGGCCAGGGTTTCACCAATGCACAGAATCGGTTTAAGTCTGCGTGAAACAGCGGCCTGGATTTTTCTGTTCACCGTTTCATCGGTTTCAAAAAAATACTGACGTCTTTCCGAATGCCCGATGATGACATATTCCACACCTGCGGCAGCAAGCATGTCTGCGGATATTTCACCGGTGAACGCGCCTTGTTTTTCAAAGTGCAGGTTCTGGGCGCCCAGGTGCAGGGACGTGTCTGCAATGGCGGTGGCCACCAGGGGCAAACACACATAGGTCGGCGCAATCATGATGTCTTTGTTTTGCACATCAGCGCAGGCTTGTGCCAGGTGAGTGGCGGTATCCACGGCTTCAGGCCCGGTCTTAAACATTTTCCAGTTGCCGGCAATCAATGGTATGCGTGTCATGATGATCTCCCGTGACTGTTAAAAAGAGTTTCCGATCATTTCTGCCAGATCCGTCATCCGGTGGGAATACCCGGCCTCGTTGTCATACCAGGCATAGACCTTGACCATGTTGCCGTTGATCACATCCGTGCACGGGGCATCCACAATGGAGGACAACGGGTTGGAATTGTAATCAATGGACACCAAAGGCAGGTCACTGTATCCCAGGATTCCCTTTAGATTCCCCAGGGCCGCCGTTTCCAGGGCCTGATTCACCATTTCCGCGGTCAGGTTGTCCTGCTGGGTCAGCACCACCAGATCCACCATGGAAACGTTGGGGGTAGGCACACGTACGGACATGCCGTTGAGTTTCCCTTTAAGTTCCGGCAGCACCAGGGCCACGGCCTTGGCTGCTCCTGTGGTGGTGGGAATCATGGACAGGCCGGCGGCCCTGGCCCTTCGCAGGTCTTTGTGGGGAAAGTCCAGGATCCGCTGGTCCCCGGTATAGGCATGGATGGTGGTCATCATGCCTGACAGAATACCGAAATTTTCCAGAAGCACCTTGGCCACGGGCGCCAGGCAGTTGGTGGTACACGAGGCATTGGAGATGATATGGTGGGAAGACGGATCATACATGTCATGGTTGACCCCCATGACAATGGTGATGTCCGGATTCGTGGCAGGCGCTGAAATGATTACTTTTTTGGCACCGGCCTCCAGATGCTTGGATGCGCCCTGGCGGTCCCGGAAGATACCGGTGCACTCCATGACAATATCCACCCCCATATCTTTCCAGGGTATCTGGGCCGGATCTTTGAACCCAGTGACTTTGACCTGTCTGCCGTCCACTTCAATACTGTCTTCCAGTGCGGTGACCGGTTTTCCCAGCTGTCCGTGAACTGAATCAAACTGCAGCAGATGCGCTGTGGTCCGGGTGTCGCTCAGATCGTTGATGCATACGATTTCCAGTTCCGGACGGGTCATTGCCGCCCGAAACACCAGTCGGCCGATGCGGCCGAATCCGTTGATGCCTATCTTGATACCCATTGTTATCTCCTATCCAACTTGCGTTGCTTTATGTCCGCTTGTTTCGGGAAAATCCCCTGAATAATGGCTGTCAATTCCGTCCGGTGCCTTTGAGTATTCCGCTGGCAAGGGATATGCTTTTTTTGCCATGGTCCACCAACGCCCCCGTTAACTTTTCCATGTTCATCTTTTTCCGGGCAGTCACCGCTTTCAGAAGAATCGGAAGATTAACGCCGGAAATGACTTCCACAGTGCCTTCCTCTAAAAAAGAATAACTCAGGTTGGAAGGGGTGCCACCGAACATGTCCGTCAGGATAATCACCCCGTTATCGGACCTGACTTTGGCAATGCCTTGTTTAATTTTTTTTCTCAGGTTCTCAGGATTCTGCTGAATGTCTATGGAGACAGACATCATGAATTCCTGTTCACCGCCCAAAATAAATTCCACTGTGTCAATGAGTGTCTGGCCTAAATTTGCATGGGCCACGACGAGTATGCCAATCATATTTCCCTGATATCCCGATCGATGTCCCGGTGAATCAATCCGGGATGATGGGCTTTATGGTTTAAGTGTTCAAAAATGCTCCGGGCAATGACCACGCTTCGGTGTCGCCCGCCGGTACAACCGACTGCAATGGTTAAATACGCCTTGTTCTCCCTTTGATACAAAGGGATCAGATAGTCGAGCAACTGCGTGAATTTTTCCAGAAATGTCCGGGTTTCCGGATTGGATAACACAAATTCCCGCACGGCTTTTGACTCGCCGTCCAAATGTTTCAACAACGGTTCAAAATAGGGATTGGCCAGAAATCGCATATCCGTGACCAGATCCGCATCCCCTGGTATGCCGTATTTATACCCAAAAGACAATACATTGATTTTCATTTTTATGGGATTTCCACTGCCGCGGCTGATCAGATTTAAAATGGCGGCTTTGAGCTGATGGACGCTCAAGCGGCTGGTATCGATAATGTGATGGGCCGTTGATTTGATCAGGCGCAAGGAATGGATTTCCGATTGAATGCTTTCAAGCAGGCTTTCTTTGCCTGTTACCGGATGCTGCCGCCGGGTTTGACTGAACCGTTTGATCAGGGTGTCCACATCCGCTTCCAGAAAAATGATTTCCGGAGAAATGCCCAAATCTTCAATCGCACGGATTCCGGCGGTGTAATGGGTTGCAAATGTCTTGGACCGCATGTCCATGACAAAGGCAATGCCTTTGATTTCCGGGTTCTGTTTAAACGGCAGCTCCAGAAATCGGGGCACCAGCTCCAGGGGCATGTTGTCCACGCAGTAAAAGGACGCATCTTCAAACGCCTGCATGGCTGTCGTTTTTCCGGAACCGGACAACCCGGTGATGATGAATACCGATAGGTTTTTCATTTAAAAGGTTTCATTCTGTGCCAGAATAAATTCATGGATATCGTCAATGGTTTCAGCCGTAATCAACTCTTGTTTAAAATGATCCATTTTTAACAGTTTGGAAATCTGTGCCAGAACTTTTAAGTGTCCGCCGGTGGAATTCTCCGGGGTCAACAGCAGAAAGAAAATATGAACCGGTTTTCCGTCCAGGGAATCATAGGTTACGCCGGCTTTGCTGCGCCCGAACCCCAGAATGATCTGTGCGACGGAATTGAGTTTTCCGTGGGGAATGGCAATCCCCCCGCCGATGCCGGTACTTCCCAATGATTCTCTTTCCATCAGAACAGCAGCGATATCTTCGGCGGCAATCCCGGCAACAGGCGCCACGGCCCGGGCCAGTTCCCGGATAATGCCGTGCTTGGTGGTAGATGTCAGATCCGCCACAATAGACTCTTTTGTGAGTAATTGACTGAGTTTCATGTGAATTTTGATTATCCCCCGGGCTGAATCAATCCCAGCTTTCCATTGTTGTGTTTATAAAGAACATTCAATTGTTCGGTGCGGGCATTGTTGAACACAAAAAACGTATGTCTGCCGCTGTTGAACTCGTTGACCGCATCGATGATATCCATGGGTTTGGTGTCCAGCGTCTCCATGACCAGATCATCAAATCCCTGGAAATCGGGCTGCTGCATGGGGCTGCGGTCGAATTCCGCTGTGTCCATCAGGCTTTGCTTTTTACCGGACATATGTTGTTTGATTTTATCCTTGTTTTTTTTGATCTGTACCCGGACCTTATCCATGAGAATATCAATGGATGAATACATGTTTTCAGATGATTCTCTGGCATGGATATTGAGTTTGTCGCAGGTCAGGGTAATTTCTGCAATATGTCTTATTTTTTCCACCGACAATACCACATGTGCGTCGGCCGGGCTGTCCAGCATTCGGTCGAATTTATCGAGTTTTTTGTTCACGTAAGACTTTAATGGATCGGAAGGATCGATTTTTTTAAAGGTCACAGTTGTTTGCATAAAACACCTCCCTAAAGTTGTTTACGTTTATTGGAAGGCAGAATATTGAGCACCTTCCGGTATTTGGCAACGGTTCTTCGGGCGATCTGTATGTCGGATTCCTGAAGTATACCCGCAATCCGGTCATCGCTTAACGGATCGGCAGGATCTTCTTTTTCAATCAGCTGTCTGATTCTTTCCTTGACACTCGCCGATGCAAGGGATTCGCCGCCGGTCCGCTCAATGGATGAATTGAAAAAATATTTGAGTTCGAACAGCCCCTGGGGCGTGTATGCGTATTTGTTGGTGGTGACCCGGCTGATGGTGGATTCATGCATCTGAATATCTTCGGCAATATCTTTGAGGATCAGGGGACGCAGATAAGCGATGCCTTTTTCAAAGAATTCATGCTGAAATTTGATAATGCTTTCCATGACCAGATAAATGGTTTTCTGCCGCTGGTGAATACTTTTGATCAGCCAGGATGCGGACTGCATTTTTTCGTTGAGATATGCCTTGGTCTCCCTGGAAATTTTTTTCCCTTCTGCAATGGCGTTTTTGTAAAAACGGTTGATACGCAGTTTGGGCAACCCGTCATCGTTCATGACTATTTTAAATCCATCCCCCACTTTATACACATAGATATCCGGAATGATATAGGCGGGTTCTTCATGGGAAAATTTTCTGCCGGGTTTGGGCTCCAGGTATTGAAGAATTTTTACCGCAGCCCGGACATCTTCCACGGAAATACGCAAGACCTTGGCAATTTTTCGGCTGTTGCGGTTTTCCAGATTTTTCAGATGGTGTTTGATGATCTCAGTGAGCACCGGGTTTTCAATCCCCAGCTGTTTGACCTGTATGAGCAGGGTTTCACATAAATTTCTGGCACACACCCCCGGTGGGTCCAGTGCCTGCAGCACGGATAAAATTTTTTCCACCCGTTCCGTTTCCACGTCGGCTGCCCGGGCGATTTCAGCCGTTTCCGCACACAGATATCCGTCCGGGTTGAGGCTGTCAATGATCATGTGACCGATCTGTTCATCCGCCTTGTCCAAGCCCCGGAGCATCAGCTGCCATTTCAAATGGGCTTCCAAAGTGGTTTTTTCGGAAGTGAACGCCTCGAAATTGGGTGCTTCGGTATGTTCGGTCTCTGTATAACCCCGACCGGTGGAGTTGTATTCATTGATATAATTTTCCCAGTCCGTATCCGGCTGCACTTTTTCATCAATGGTGATTTCCTTGACCGGTGTGTCCCTGTCGGATTCAGGCGCATCCGCTCCCGGATCCGCCAAGGCCCGGTCGACAGTCTCGTCCGGTGCCTGTTCCTCCAGGGCCGGATTCTGTTCCATTTCCTGCTGGATCATTTCCGCCAGTTCGACACGGGACAGCTGCAGCAGTTTGATGGCCTGCTGCAGCTGGGGGGTCATCACCAGCTGCTGGGTCAATGTGAGGTTCTGTTGAAAGCCTATTTCCATGTTACAGCCTGAAATTATCTCCCAGATAGGTTTTTTTGGCAATGGCACTGGAGATGATCCGATCCGGGGGGCCGGATTCAATCACTTTTCCCTGATTCATGATATACGCATGGTCACACACGCCCAAAGTTTCCCGGACATTATGATCGGAGATCAGAACGCCGATTTCTTTTCGGGTCAGCTGGGCGATGATTTGCTGAATATCCATTACCGCCAGGGGATCAATGCCGGCAAATGGTTCGTCCAGAAGAATGAACAGCGGATCGGTTGCCAGGACCCTGGCAATCTCCAGCCGCCGGCGCTCACCTCCGGACAGGGACGCCGCTTTTTGTCGGGCCAGACCCTGGATGCCCAGTTCCTGCATCAGATCCGCAGCTTTTGTCTGAACCGGACCCGTATGGTCGGGCAACACTTCCAGGATCGCAGTAATATTTTGTTCCACGGTGAGCTTTTTGAAAATTGAGCTTTCCTGGGGCAGGTATCCGATTCCTTTTCTGGCACGAATGTACATGGGGTTGTGTGTGATATCTTCGCCGCCGATAAAGACATGGCCGCTGTCAGGCCGGATCATGCCCACGGTCATGTAGAACGTGGTGGTTTTTCCGGCGCCATTAGGCCCAAGCAGTCCGGTCACCTGGCCTGGTTTGACCGTCAGATCGGCTTGATTCACCACTGTTTTTCCGTGGTAGGTTTTTACCAGTTTATTGAGTGAAAGCTCTGTCATTTATTGATCAGCAGGGTTGTCTTCCGGGTTGAACAGGGCTTGAACCCGGGTTTTACCGTCACTTTCCACCAGGACCCGATCCTGTTTTCTGAACAAGGTGATCTTTGTGCCCGTCACCCAGCTGGTTCCGGTCAGCAGTTTGGCCTTTTTGCCGGTAAGGATCAGAATCTCGTCTGCTGTCGTGTACACCGCCTTGTCTGCAAATGCATGTCTATCTTCGGCCGTGTATTTGACATTGTCCGTGGCCACGATCTGTCTGATCCGGTTGGTGTCTGCCTTGTCCGGTTGCGAAGGATGCCAAAAGACTTTTACGGATTCAGCCACAAGAAGCATGTTCTCCTGAGTTGCGTTGACATTTCCGATGAATTCCACCATGGACGTATCCTGATGGGCCACCATTTTATCCGCAGTGATACGCAACGGTTTTTCAGGTGAATATGCGGGATCTGATCCGGATTTTTCCTCAGCCAAAGCCATTGATACCAAAACGAAAACCAACAGCCCGATTGCTCCGGCCATGCATTTACGGCAGGTTGAAATTTTCACTGAATGTCCCTTTAACATGTCCCTGTAAAATAATCTGATTGTCATTGATTCGGATTTCCATTGTGTCAGCTTCCATGGCCGCATCGGTATTTTTAAGCCACACCTTTGTATTGCTGTGTATTATATGTGGTTTTTTTTTATAATGCAACTTATCAGTTTTCAGGGTGTATGTCTGGTGCCGCACCACCACATTTCCATTAAAATCCATATCGTGGGTCTCGGTGTCCAGAATTCCCTGGTCGGATGTCAAAATGACCGTATCTTTGTCCTTGGTATAAAACACTACATGAACCTGGGTCAGGATGGCCTGATTCTCTTTTTTTGCCAGTGTGGCGGTGGCGGCTTCAAGTTCCCATTCCGTAATACCGTTTTTTTTTGAAATCTGTTTCATGGCATCTAGTTTCAAGGCGGCTTCGGAATCGATGTGAAGGTCTGTGACGGTTTGGGGCATATGCATCATGGCAGGGACAAAGAAAATAACACCGGCACCAGCCGCCAGGACACACAGAATCAATAGTGCCAGAACACGGGGATTTTTGAGAACTATGCGGTTCATGCCAGAAAAGGTTTCAGGGCGTTTTCCCACAGGCCCGCAGCTTTGAGGATCGCATCGCAGATTTCTCTGACAGCCCCTTGCCCCCCAGCGGCCATGGTGATGATGTCGGCCCGGGTTTTAACCTCGTCCACGGCGTCTGCCACGGCAATGGCGACACCGGCCCGGGCCATGGCGGGCAGATCGATCAGATCGTCCCCCATAAAAGCCATGGCAGATGGGTGGATACCGGTTTGTTGTGCCATTTGATCCAGGGCGTCCGCCTTGTTGGAAATTCCGTCAAACACCAGGGTAATACCCAGATTTCGGCAACGGTGGGTGAGGGCACTGGAACTGCGCCCCGTGATGATACCCACCTGAATGCCATTGTCCATGAGCAGGCGCAATCCCAGACCATCCCGGGATAAAAACTGTTTGACCTGCGCTCCGGAATCCGTATAAATGATCCGGCCGTCGGTCAATACCCCGTCCACGTCCAGACCCAGCAATTTAATCTGTTTCAATGAGTCGTTCATCCGGTTGCTGCTGCTTTTTTTATGGCCAGAAGTGTCGTGAGTAACGGTGTCATGTCTGCCAGAGGCATGGAATTGGGACCGTCACACAACGCTTTTGCAGGATCGGGATGGGTTTCCATGAACAGACCATGGGTCCCTGCGGCGATTGCTGCTTTGGCCAGCGTGGGAATGAACTGCCGGTCTCCGGCGGAAGACGTGATCCCGCCACCGGGAAGTTGAACACTGTGGGTGGCATCGAATATCACGGGAACACCCATTTGTTTCAAGACATGTATGGATCGGAAATCCACCACCAGATTGTTGTACCCGAAACTGCTGCCCCGTTCAGTGATGGCGATATGAGGGTTGCCGGTGAAAGCGGCTTTGTCAAGGATGTTTTTGCAGTCCTGGGGGGCCAGGAACTGGCCTTTTTTAACACTCACCGGGCGGCCGGTACGGCACGCGGCCAGAATCAGATCGGTCTGGCGGCATAAAAATGCCGGAATCTGGATCACATCCAGAATCCGGGCTGCCGGATCCGCCTGATCCGGCAGATGAATATCTGAAATCACTTTCAGGTCCAGGCGGGATTTGATGTCGGCCAGAATGGATAGCCCCTGGTCGAATCCGGGCCCCCGGAAAGACTGGACCGATGTGCGGTTGGCTTTGTCAAAGGAGGCTTTGAAAATAAAAGGGATGCCCAGATCCGCAGTGATGGTTTTCAGGGTTTTGGCGATTTGAAACGTGGTATCAAAATTTTCTATGACACAGGGGCCTGCCACCAGAAAAAAACAGGGAGCAGGGGTGTCGATCATTTCAAAAAAAAAATTGGTCATGGGCAATCCTTATCCTGATTTTGAATGTGTATTGTCAACCTATAATCTGAGATCCGAAAAGTCAAGAATGTAAAATACCTTGATAAGTTTTGACCAAGCTGGTATTTTTATGGGCGTTTCGCATTGGATAATGATAACCAATTGAAAAGATGGATATTTTTGATGAAAAAATTTTTTTCCCTGGTGATTTGTGTTGTAATTCTGGTGCCCCTGGCATGGGTGCTGACATATCGATTTGAAGGGACGTCCCCTGAATTGGAAGTGGATCTGCCGTCGCGGTATCTCAAAGACAAGCTGACATTGTCTCTGGATGTTAAAGATATGAAAACCGGGCTCAGAGAGGTTCAGGTCCGTCTGGTTCAACAGGAAATCGAAAAAACCCTGATGGAAAAAACATATCCGGCCGGTTCTGTTTTTTCCCCGTTTTCCGGGGAAATCCGGAAGGAGGACCAGCTTGATATCCCTGTGGAAGCCAATAGGCATGGATTGAATGATGGAAAGGCCACGCTTCATATTCAGGTGTCGGATCAATCCTGGCGGGGGTGGAACCGGGGCAATATCGTGGAAAAAAACATATCGGTCTTCATCGACACCCTACCTCCCCGGATCGAGGTGTTGAGCCGCCAGCACAATGTGGAACGGGGGGGTAGCGGCCTGGTGATCTACAAGTTGTTTGAACCCGATGTGACAAGCGGTATTATGGTGGGAGACCGTTTTTTTCCGGGTCATTCCGGAATGTTTGATCAAACCGATATCCATGCCGCGTTTTTTGCGCTGGATCACACCCAGGGGCCCGGGACCCGGATCTGGGTCACGGCCGAAGATGCAGCGGGCAATACGACCCGCAAAGGATTTTATCATTATATCCGGGATCGCGGGTTTAAATCGGATGTACTTAAGATTTCCGATACATTCTTAGGGCTGACCATGCCTGATTTTCATCTCGGAGACCGGGAAGCCCAGTTTGAAAAAGCCGATCATCCGCTTCTGGAAAAATTCAAAGTGGTGAACACGGAACTTCGAAATGCCAACGTGGAAAAAGTGCTGTCCATGCCCGCAGATACCGAACCGCAGATGCTGTGGGATGGAAAATTCGAGCGCATGTCCGGGGCCACCCGGGCCGGATTCGGAGACCGGCGCACCTACACATACAATGGAAAGGAATTCGGTCAGTCCCGTCACTTGGGCATCGATCTGGCTTCCACGGCCCTGGCACCGGTGGGCGCCGCCAATTCAGGTCGAATCATCATGGCGGGACCGGTGGGGATTTTCGGCAATACCGTGATCATCGACCATGGGTTCGGCCTGGCCAGTCTGTATTCTCATCTGAGCAACATGGTCGTATCTGTGGGAGACATAGTCGAAAAAGGGAATATCATCGGCAACACCGGCATGACCGGACTGGCTGCAGGAGATCATCTGCATTTTTCCATGATCGTGCACAATGTGTTTGTCAATCCCCTGGAATGGTGGGATACCAACTGGATCGAAAATAATATCACCGCCAAAATCAAGGCGATCGGTGAAGGAAAATCATGAGCGATTTTAAAATCAACAAAACATATGAACAGATCAACCGGAAAATCGCCCGGGGAGAGGCAGTGGTGGTCACTGCCGAAGAAATTGTCGACATAGCAAAAAACAATGGCATTGTGGAAGCGGCCCGGCAGGTGGATGTGGTCACTACCGGCACCTTTGCACCCATGTGTTCTTCCGGTGCGTTCATCAATATCGGACAGTCGAAACCGGTGATCCGCACCACAAAAACCTGGTTTAACAATGTGCCGGCCTATTCGGGTATTGCGGCGGTGGACTGCTATCTGGGAGCCACCCAGACCTGTGATGATGATCCGTTGAACAAACGTCACCCCGGAGATTTCAATTACGGCGGCGGCCATGTGATCCAGGATCTGGTGGCGGGCAAATCCGTTGAAATCCGGGCGGAATCCTATGGCACCGACTGTTATCCCAACCGGCGCATTGAAAAGGTCATGACCCTTAAGGAACTGTCCAATGCCATGCTGGTAAACCCCAGAAACGCTTATCAGAATTACAACTGTGCCATCAATCGGTCGGATCGCACCAAATACACGTATATGGGTACATTGAAGCCCGGTACGGGCAATGCCAATTATTCCACATCCGGTGCGTTGAGCCCTTTGTTCAATGACCCGTACCTGAAAACCATCGGACTGGGCACCCGGATCTTTCTGGGCGGGGCCCAGGGGTATGTCACCTGGACCGGCACCCAGCACAAGTCTGCGGTGGACCGGGGATTGAATGGGGTGCCCCTGGGGCCGGCCGGTACGTTAATGGTCATGGGAGATCTCAAGGAGATGTCTTCTGACTGGCTGAAGGGCCAGAGTATCCGGGGGTATGGCTGTTCCCTGTCCGTGGGACTGGGTGTTCCCATTCCCATTCTCAATGAGGAAATTTTGAAATTCACGGCGGTTTCCGATGAGGAGATCTTTACTCAGATTGTGGACTATGGATATGATTATCCCGAAGGCGTTGCCCGGTCTTATGGCCAGGTAAGCTATGCGGAACTCAAAAGCGGCACCATTATGATCAAGGGCCAACCTGTGTCCACGCATCCTTTGTCCAGCATGGTCAAGGCCAGAAAGATCGCCCATCTTCTCAAATCTGCCATAAAGCAGTCCAAATTCCTTTTAGGGCAGCCCCAGCATCTATTCGGGCAGCCATAGAGGTTCAGATTCAAATGAAAAAAAAGAAAAACGCCTGGCGGGAGAATATCGAAGCCATTCTCATTGCCGTTGTGATCGCTCTGTTCATCCGGACCTTTCTTGTTCAGGCCTTTAAAATTCCTTCCGGTTCCATGCTGGAAACCCTTCAGATCGGGGACCAGATCCTGGTGAACAAGTTTATTTACGGGGTCAAGATTCCTTTTACCGACGGTCGGATTCTGATTCCTTTGAAAAATCCTCAGCGGGGAGACATTATTGTCTTCAAATACCCGGAGGACCCATCCAAAGATTTTATCAAGCGGGTGGTGGCTGTGGCCGGAGACACCGTGTCCATTGTTGACAAACAATTATATGTGAACGGAGATCCGGTGGTTGATGAGCCCTATGCCATGTATTCCAGCCATCCTACCTATGTGGATAACATGTCACCGGTGCAGGTGCCGGAAAACAAGCTGTTTGTCATGGGGGATAACCGGGACAACAGCCATGACAGCCGGTTCTGGGGTTTTGTAGACCTGTCGGCCGTCAAGGGAAAGGCCTTTATGATCTACTGGTCCTGGGACCGGGAGGAATTCGGTGTCCGGTGGCATCGGATCGGGGATCTGCTGATATGATTGACTGATTGAAGGATGCATTATGCGATTCACAAAAAAGGATATTCTGGATATCCATTCCCTGGATCCTGCGGAGATCACCCTGATCCTGGACACGGCCATGGGCATGAAGGAGATTTCCCAGCGACCGGTGAAAAAAGTGCCCACCCTGCGGGGCAAGACCATTGTGCTGTTTTTTCAGGAACCCTCCACCCGGACCAAACTGTCCTTTGAAATTGCCGCCAAACGCCTGTCCGCCGATTCCGTAGCCATTGCCAAATCCGGTTCCTCCATGGCCAAGGGAGAAACGCTGATGGACACGGTCAAAAATCTGGAGGCCATGAAACCGGATGTGATCGTAATGCGCCATGCCTCTTCCGGAGCCGCTTACCTGGTGGCCAACCGGGTGAACTGCTCGGTGATCAATGCCGGAGACGGGATTCATGCCCATCCGTCCCAGGCGTTGCTGGATCTGATGAGCGTCCGGGAAAAAAAAGGATGTATCAAGGGATTGAAACTGGCCATGATCGGGGATATTGCCCATTCCCGGGTGGCCCGGTCCGATATTATCGGATTTTCCAAAATGGGGGCTCATGTTTCGGTGTGTGCGCCGCTGACCATGATTCCGGCGGGGATCGAAGCGTTGGGCTGCACGGTGGCACCCAGTATGGAAGCGTGTGTGACCGATGCGGACGTGATCATGACGCTCCGGATTCAAAAAGAACGGATGACCGATGTGCTGTTTCCGTCCGAGCGCGAATATGCCGGCCGTTTCGGGCTCAACACCCAACGGGTGGCCCTGGCCCATAAGGATGTGACCATCATGCATCCCGGCCCCATGAACCGGGGGGTGGAAATCAGCAGTGGTGTGGCGGATGGAAAATATTCCATGATTCTGGATCAGGTGACCAACGGCGTGGCCCTGCGCATGGCCCTTTATTATCTGGTGGCGGGAGGAAGCAGACATGCGGACACTGATTAAAGGCGCCCGGGTCCTGGATCCCGGGAAAGTGGATGGGTACAAATCCATTCTCATCAACGGACAGACCATTGAGGCGATTCTGGATCCGGCAGATTTTGTGCCTGAAAATGAAAACGATCTTAACGTGATTGATGCCGCAGGACTGGTGCTGGTGCCCGGGCTCATGGATATTCATGTGCATCTGCGGGAGCCGGGCCATGAATACAAGGAAACCATTGCCACGGGTGCGGCGGCCGCTGCCCGGGGGGGATTCACGGCTGTGTGTGCCATGCCCAACACCCGACCGGTGAATGACAACAGTCAGGTGACCGCGTTTATTCTTGGAAAAGCCAATGCTGCCAAAGGGGCCCGGGTGTATCCGGTGGGGGCTGTCACCCAGGGGTCTGCCGGCACTCAGCTGTCAGAGATTCAAGACATGCAGCAGGCAGGTATCAAAGCCGTGTCTGATGACGGCCGTCCCGTGGAAAACGCCCAGATCATGCGCCGGGCTCTGGAGTATTGTCGCGGGCTGTCCATACCGGTGTTTGTTCATGCCGAAGACCTGTCTCTTGTGAACGGCGGTGCCATGAATGAAGGTCCGCCCGCCACGGCCCAGGGTATTCCCGGGATTCCCAATGCGGCGGAAGCCGTGATGGTGGCCAGAGACATTCTTTTATCCCGGCTTACCGGGGGGCATGTGCATTTCTGTCATATCAGCTGCGAAGAATCCATTGATCTGATCCGAAAAGCCAAGCACCAGGGTATTCGGGTGACCTGTGAAACCGCGCCCCATTATTTCACTTTGACCGATGCGGATGTCAAAGGGTATGACACCTGTTTCAAGATGAATCCACCGCTTAGATCGGAAAAAGACCGTCAGGCGGTAATCCAGGGTCTGGCAGACGGTACCATTGATGTCATTGCTTCAGACCATGCACCCCACAGCAAAGAGGAAAAAGATCTGGAATTTGACCGGGCCGCATTCGGGATTGTGGGGCTTGAGACCTCATTGCCGTTGTCTTTGAAACTGGTTCAAAATAACCATCTGACTCTGGAAAATCTGATTTTGAAAATGGCGAAAAATCCGGCTAAAATCCTGGGAATCAACAATGACATCACGCCTGGAAACCCGGCGGATCTGTCCTTGATCGACCTTAAGGAACAAGGGGTGATCGACCCGGCCCGGTTTGTATCCAAAAGCCGTAACACCCCGTTTACGGGGATGAAGGTTCAGGGAAGGGCGGCGGCTACCATGGTGGACGGTATTTTTGTTTTTGGATGGTGGCATGACTGAAGCGAAACGCGACCAATTCAGGCTGTTGGTGGTGGATGATGACACCAGTATGCGGGAATTTTTGGAGCTGCTGCTGTCTAAAGAAAATTATTGTGTGACCACGGCTGAAAACGGAAAACGCGCACTGAAGCTGATCGGCAGTCATACCTATGACCTGGTGCTGGTGGATATCCGTTTAGGGGACATCACCGGTCTGGAAGTACTCAAACAGGTCAAACAGAAGCATCCCGACACCGTGGTCATCATGATTTCCGCATATTCCACCACGGAGATTGCGGTGACGGCCATGAATGAAGGGGCGTATGATTTCGTTCCCAAACCGTTTGACAACGAGGAACTGCGCCAGACCATCGCCCGGGCCCTGGACCTTCAAACCCTGGAGCAGGAAAAAAAACACCGGGAATCAGAGATTCAGGATTATCTTCATTTTGACCGGATCATCGGCAACAGTCCGGGGATGGTCGGCATTTACAACCAGATTCATCAAATCAGTGCCACCAAGACCAATGTGCTGATCACCGGTGAAAGCGGTACGGGCAAGGAATTGATTGCCCGGGCCATTCACGAACACTCGGATCGAAAAGACAAGCCGTTTGTGGTGGTGAACTGCGGGGGAATTCCGGATACACTCATGGAAAGTGAATTCTTCGGCCATGTCCGGGGCGCTTTCACCGGCGCAGTGGTGGACAAAAAAGGGCTGTTTGAAGTCGCGGAGCAGGGTACGATTTTTCTGGATGAAATCGGTGAGTTGTCGTCGCTGCTCCAGGTCAAGCTCCTGCGGGCGGTCCAGGACACCTCGTTTACACCGGTGGGCGGTACCACTGAAATCACCGTGGATGTACGGATCATTTCCGCTACCAACAAAGAGCTGGATACAGAGGTGGTGGAAGGACGGTTCAGGGAAGATCTGTTTTTCCGATTGAATGTTATTCCGATCAAAGTGCCGCCTTTACGGGAACGAAAAGGGGATGTGTCGGTATTGGCCCAGCATTTCGCTGAAAAATATGCCAAAAAAATGGGCCGGGATATTGCTAAACTGTCTTCCTATGCCATCGATTTTTTAAACAAATATTCATTTCCAGGAAATGTGCGGGAGCTTGAAAATTTGATCGAACGTTCTGTTGCCCTGTCATCCACCAACATTATTTTGCCCGAAAGCCTGACCATTTCCATGCATAAAGCCCGTCGGTGGGTCGAGGGTATTGAAAATCGTCGATTTGACCTGAATCAGGTGGAGCAGGGTGTCGACCTGGACGAAATTCTGTCTGCGATTGAATCTGCCTATCTGAAAAAAGCCTTAAAGGTGACCGACGGAGACAAGAAAAAAGCAGCGGATTTGCTGAATCTGTCCTTACGCTCGATGCGGTATCGACTGGACAAAATCGAGACGGATTCATAAATCTGTCCGCCTTGAAAGTAAAGGCTGGGGCCAGTCCAGCTGGGCGGGTATGAACTTTTCAGAGACAAAACAGATGAATTGCCCGGTCCCGCAGATATTGACCGATGGGAATAGCGGATGTGGCTGCCGGGGACGGGGCGTTGCAGACATGCAGGGAGCGCGGGGTCCGTGCAAACAGAAAATCGTGAATCAGATCGCCGTTTCGGGTGACCGCCTGGGCCCGGATACCCGGCGGATAGGGTAAAAGGTCAGTATTTGTCAAAGACGGGCAGTATTTTCGGACACGTGTCAGATACCCGGGTTTCCATAAAGAATCCACCTGTTCTTTGATGCCGGATACCAGGTGCCGGGTCATGACCTTCCAGAATCCGGGGAATACCGCCATGTCAGCAATATCGATAAAATTGGCGCTGAACCGTCCATATCCTTCCCGGTCAAATCCCAGCACCGCATTGGGACCGACTGTGATTCGCCCGTCAATCATGGGCGTCAGATGCACGCCCAGAAAAGGCAGGCCAGGGTCGGGTATCGGATAGATAAGCCGGGAAACAATATCGGATCGGTGTGTGGGCAATTGAAAATATTCCCCCCGGAAAGGCAGGATGGAAAAATCGATGTCTATGTGCATCATTTTTGCCAGACGGTCCGCCATCACCCCGGCGCACACCACCAGATAACGAGTCGAAACGGTACGGGTCCGGGTGGAAACCGTCACCTGATCCCGGGTTTCGATCAAATGGGTAACAGATTGCCCGGTCTGCACACGTCCGCCTTTGGCCAGAAACAGGTCTGCCATTTTCCGGGTGATCTGTGTAAAATCGCAGATCCCGGTGGCCGGGACCAGCAACGCCCCCAGTCCTTGAATATGGGGTTCCATATACGTCAGTTCCTGGGGGGTCACATCAATCACCTGGATCTGGTTCTGGATGCAGCGCTGTTTTAAAGCCTGCATTCGTTCCAGCTCAATGGGGGTCGTGGCCACCAGCAGTTTGCCGCATTGCTTGAACGGTATGTGGTGCTCTTTACAAAATGCCATGGTGGCATGGGACCCGCGCCGGCAGAAATCCGCTTTCAGACTGCCGGGGGCGTAATAAACACCGGCATGAATCACGCCGGAATTATGCCCTGTCTGGTGAGCGGCGAACCGGTGTTCTTTTTCAATCAGCAGAATTTTTGCTTCAGGGAATCGTGTCTGAAGTGCCAGAGCCGTGGATACCCCCACAATTCCACCACCGATGATGGTCATGTCATGCTGTTTCATGGTCGCGCATCATAATATCCCGGCCCTTGAAAATCAAGTCAAGGTTGATGGGGCTTAACATCAAAGACGATTGATTTTTCGATCCCCGGTTGACCCCGGGACCCCAAAAGGTATATAAGAGCTGGATAAAAGCTTGTGGTATATATCAGAATGGAGAGTTTAAAAATGAACGATTTGGATTTCTGGAACCGCCATTCCGTTCAATATCTTGAAATGGCGTTTGACACCGGACACAAAGAAAAAATTTATGATCCGGACGGATATGGCAAAAGAACCGGAGAATGCGGGGATACGGTTGAATTTTCGATCAAGGTGAAAGACGGCATGCTGGACTTGATCTCTTTTATGGCCCATGGATGCCTTAACACCACGGCATGCTGCAATACAGTGGTTTTTTTAGCCCGGGGAAAACCCATTGATCAGGCCTGGGAAATAACCCCGGAACAGGTGGTGAAATATCTTCAGACTCTGCCGCCGGATCATGAACACTGCGCCCAGTTGGCGGTCGGTGGCTTGTATCTGGCATTGTCCGATTTTCAGTCCGGGCGGACCCACCGGGCCAAAACCGCGTAAGAATTCGGAGAAAAATTATGAGTGAAAAAACATCGTGGGACTGGGAGACGGAGTTAAAGGAAATACCGTTTAACGAATGGAAAACCCATTTTAATTGGGTTCAGGCCCCCCAGGTGAGTCAAAATGGAGAAAGTATCGCCGCTGTTGTCAATTTGGATGAAATGGTGTTCAGTGTCTGCGTGAACGGCCAGGTCTGGGAAGAAGAATATGAGAAAATCTGGAGCCTGACGTCTGTTTCCGACAGCGGGTTTGCGGCCTTTGTGGCCCGGGACGAGGAATGGACACTGTCAGTGAACGGGCAGGAATGGACCCACTGGTGCGATTTTATCTGGCAGATGATGAAGAGTCTGGATGGCCAGTTTCTGGGTGCGGCGTTTCAGACTGATTCGGAATACGGGGTGATCGTGAACGACACCCCATGGGAAGACCGGTATGAAAATCTGACGGGTGCGGTCATGGCTGCGGACGGCACATCTGCGGCCGTGGTTCAGGTGGTACCCATGCCGGGAGCGGATGTGGAGGCCTTCAAAAAAGGCGTGTTCAGTGTGGCCTGCAATGGCGTCCCGGAAGACCGACGGTTTTTGAATATCTGGGATATCAGCTTTGATACCGCCGGCAGACAGATGGGGTATGGGGTTCGCACGGACCGGGAATCATATGGCATTGTCCAGAATGATACCTTGTGGAAAAACCGGTTTGAATCGGTGTGGAAACCGGAGTTTCTGGATGAGAATTCATTGCTGGCCCCGGTTCGCATCAACGGGAAATGGCAGTTGTATAAAAACGATGCCCCTTTCTGGCAAAATAAATATGATCAGCTCTGGCATCTGACCCTGTCTCCTGATGGCAAAGATGTGGCCGCCATTGTTTCTGCCCCTTACGGACGATGGCGTGTGGCTGTCAACGATACTGTGTGGCATGTGGCCTGGGACACGATGATATCCGATATTTATTTTTCCCAAGACGGGTCCAGTCTGGCAGCGGTATACAAGCACAAGGATGTCTGGGATCTGGCTGTCAATCAGACCCCCTGGCAGATGGCAGCGGATATGGTGTTTGTTCCCTGCCTGAGTCAGGACGGCAGTGTCGTGGCGGTGGTCATTCAGAAAAAAGGTCAGTACCAACTGGTGGTCAACAAAAAAACAATGGCGTCCGGATTCAGCTTTATGGCAGATCCGGTGATCAGTGCAGACGGATCCAAAGTACTGCTCAAAGGCATTGAAAACGGCATTTATAAACGCCGGATCATCCGGGTGTAATTCCGGCAAAAATTTTTAAAGGAGACTGCAATGAACAGTTTTATCGCCTTTATCATGGGCCCGATGGTCTGGATATCGGTTATCATATTTCTGGGCGGATTGACCTTTAAACTGGTGGGCATCTTAGGCGCTGTCCGCCAAAAGGAACCCTATATTTATTCGTATATGACCCTGAAACACAGCTTACGTTCTATCGGGGCCTGGATGATTCCCTTTTTTCCCAGAAGCGCCCGAATGAGCCCCATTTATTATGGGATATCCTATCTGTTTCACATTCTGCTGTTTCTGGTTCCTTTGTTTCTTGCATCCCATATCGTGCTGATCAATGAAGCGTTTCAAATATCCTGGCCCGCCCTGAACGATTCCGTGGCGGACGGGTTGACTGCAGGAGTGATCGCGGCGCTGATCTTTTTTGTCGTCCGCCGGTTTCGGGTGCCGGAGGTGAACTATCTGACCAGTGCCATGGATTATATATTGATCCTGGTGGTATTGCTGCCTTTTCTGACGGGGTTTCTGGCTTACCACCAGTGGGTCGCCTACCAATGGATCACTGTGATTCACATATTGTCCGGAGAACTGATGCTCATCATTATCCCGTTTTCCCGGTTTTCCCATATGCTGAACGCGCCTTTGACCCGGGCTTACATGGGGTCTGAATTCGGTCAGGTCAGACAGGCAAAAGACTGGTAGGAGACAATCAATGAAAACAAAGGAAAACCCCATGACTGATACACCTTCATCTGTTGAAAAACCAACGGATCCGGCCATTGAATCCGGGCTTGAACGGTTGACCCCGGACCGGATCCAACAGGTCATTCAAGATGTTTTGAAAAAGGAAACCGGTCCCCGTTTCAAGGCGTATGTGGAAACCTGCATGCATTGCGGACTGTGCGCGGAAGCATGCCCTTATTTTTTATCCAATGACCGGGATCCCCAGTTCATGCCGGCAGCCAAGGTGAAAAACACTATCTGGGAGATGCTGAAAAAAAACGGGAATGTTTCCAAAGATTTTCTTCGGCGGGCCGTGCGCATTTCCCATCTGGAATGCAATGTTTGCAAACGGTGTTCCATGTACTGCCCGTTTGGCATCGATATTGCCTACATGATGCTGCTGGTGCGTCGAATTTGCCATAAGCTGGAAATCACACCCCAGTATATTCAGGATACGGTCAATTCCCATTCCGTTACGTTGAACCAGATGTGGGTCAAGGATGATGAATGGATCGACACACTTCAATGGCAGGAAGAAGATGCCAGAGATGAATTTGAGGATCTGGAGATCCCTCTGGACAAAATGGGAGCGGATATCATGTATTCGGTGATCGCGCCGGAACCCAAATTTCAGGCAGGTTTGATTTATCAGGCCGCCACCATGATGCACGCGGCCGGCATAAACTGGACCATGCCATCCACACCAGGCTGGGATAACAGCAACATGGCTATGTATACCGGAGACAATGAAATTTCGGGCCGCATTGCCCGGGCGTTTTTTGAAACGGCAGCCAAACTTCGGGTCAAGCGCATTGTCATGGGAGAGTGCGGCCATGCCTTCCGGTCGGTGTATGATATGGGCAACCGCTGGAATTCCTGGGTCATGCCGCCTTTTGAAGTGGTGCATGCTTTGGCGTTTTATCATGAACTGCTCACCGAAGGTCGAATCACCATCAAAGAAAAATATAAAAAAAAGGTCACCCTGCATGATCCCTGTAATGTCTCCCGGGGTCGGGGGCTGCACGACAAGGCCAGGGAAGTGGTGAACATGGTGTGCGAGGATTTTGTGGACATGGTGCCCAACCGGGAACACAATTATTGCTGCGGGGCCGGGGGCGGAGTCATCAATTGCGGCCCTCCCTATAAAGGGGAACGCATGGTGAACAACCGGGTCAAGGCGGAACAGCTTGCCGCCACAGGAGCCGAAGTGCTTATCGCTCCCTGTCATAATTGTCACAGCGGGCTGGAGGATATTGTTCACCACTATGATTTGAAGATGGAGATCAAGTTTCTGGGGGATCTGATATATGAAACCATGGATAAGAAAATTTATACGCCGGGGGCATGACATGAAATATTCAAACCGCTTCATCCTTTTTCTGGCTGTGCTTTTTGTTGCGGTCATGACCGGCTTTTACTGTTACGCGGGGCAGGATCTGGAACGTCTGGACCCCTGGGCCTTTGAATCACCCCGACGACCCGGGGCCGTGTTTTCCCATGATGATCATATTTTTCTTGCTGATGATGATTGCAGTGTCTGCCACCATGTGTATGAAGACGGCGAGCTGGTCTCTGACGAAAGCAGTGACGATCTGTACTGTTCGGACTGTCACAGCCTCAAACCCGCACCGGACAATCCCATGCCCCTAGAAGCAGCCTATCACAACCTGTGCAGAGACTGTCATTTCGACCGGGGCGAAGGACCGGTACTGTGCGGTGAATGTCACGTCAAAGAATAAGGAGACGGCCATGACAAAAAAAATAATGATCGTGGATGATGATCCAGCCATTACCCGGTACCTGGAAACATTGTTCAAAGACAACGGATTTGACACCTGCATCGCCGATGACGGCAAACAGGCCATGGATGTTTTTCTGGACCAGCAACCGGATCTGATCACCCTGGATCTGGAAATGCCGGAAGAATGGGGACCCCGGTTTTTCAGGAAAATTTCCAAAAAAGGTTACACCACCCCGGTGATTGTCATCTCCGGTCTGTCCGGACGGACCCATTCCATTCCCAAAGCTGAGGCGTTTTTTGCCAAACCGTTCAAACCCGAAGAGGTCCTTGCCAAAGTAAAGGCGGTTTTGGGCGTGTGATTGTTGTATCATTATGACAAATAAACTCCTGGTGGTCGATGACGAAGAGGGAATTCGGGAGATCCTGGAAATTACTCTGACCGATGCCGGGTATGATGTGTTGACAGCGGAGAACGGCTTTGCCGGGCTTGACATGGTCAAGACACACAAACCTGATATCGTTCTCACGGACATCCGCATGCCCGGCATGGATGGTATGGCGCTGCTCAAGTCAGTCAAGCAGTTATTTCCGGATATTGAGGTGATCATGATTACCGGATACGGGGATGCCAACCTGGCCATTGAAAGCCTGAAAACAGGCGCCGTGGATTTCATTTCCAAACCCGTGAATCAGGATGTGCTTGATATCGCACTGAAACGGGCCAACGACCGGATTTTGACCCGGGAAAAACTGGCTGACCATACCCGGAACCTGGAATTCCTGGTGGCGGAAAAGACCCGGAAACTGGCGGAATCAGAAAAACGGTATATCCAGCTGTTCAACGAGTCTCCGGCATATATCTCCATTCTGGACCAACATTTCCGGATCGTGGAATCCAATAACCGGTTCAAGGATCAGTTCGGGGATGACCCGGACATGTACTGTTTTCAAGTGCAGCAACAGCACACGAGTCCCTGTGACACCTGTCCGGTGAAAGAAACCTTTGCCGACGGCCGGTCCCATACCGCGGAAATGGATGTCACCCTCAAAGACGGGCATATTCGTCGTTTTTTTATTCAAACCTCGGCCATTCCGGATGACAGCGGACGGATCAGCCATGTCATGGAAATGTGTACCGATATCACGGTTATTCACGATCTGCAAGATCACCTGGCGGCCCTGGGTTTGCACATCTCTTCCATATCCCACGGCATCAAAGGCATGCTCACCGGACTGGACGGGGGAGATTATTTGATTCGGTCCGGTCTTGAACAAAAAGATTTTCATAAAATTGCGAACGGCTGGGATATTATTCGGGAAAAAATTGCCATGATCCGTCAGATGGTGCTGGATATCCTGTTTCATTCCAAAAACAGGACCCCGGACATGCAGCCGGTCTCAGTGTTCGACTTTATTCAGGAACTTTTGACCACCATGGATCCCCGCATTCAAAAAGCCGGTATTGATTTGATTCTGGATATTCCCAGCCCCAGCACGGATTTTGACGTCATGATGGATAAAACCATGCTGTTCGGCGCCTGCCTGGCCATTCTGGAGAATGCGGTGGATGCCTGTATCAGCGTGAAAGGGGTCAGAAAAAAACTGGAAATACAGATTCAGGTCGTTGAAACGCTCCGTCAGGTCGTGTTTAAAATCAGGGATAACGGCAAAGGACTTGACAAAAGATATCGACAAAGGATATTTTCTCTGTTTTATTCTGACAAAGGAAACAAAGGGACCGGATTAGGGCTTTTTGTGGCCCGGCGATCCGTCCAGCAGCACCAAGGGGAAATTCAGGTGGATTCGGAGCCTGGAAAATTTACTGAATTTACCATTGCCATCCCGAAAAAAACATCTGACATTTGACACCAACCGGTTTATTCTTATGATAATTGAAAAGTTATTGAACTTTAAGGGGTGTGTTGTTTGAAATATATTGGGGAGGGTATTTTATGTCAAAATGGATGACAATCAGTGAAGCAGTGGATGCATTCGACCTGTATAACCTGTTCAGTGAGATCATCGACTCTTACAGTGATGAAATGGATGATCCTGATGCCGTCGCATCCGAACTGATCGAACTTCTGGAAGAACATGAAGAAGCGTATGAGTTTTCTTCGGACTCGGACGGAGATTATGCCGAGAGTTTTGAACGCAATCTGCGGGATGCCATCGGATATGTATTTGAAGAATTCAACCTAGGCGAATTGCCGGAAGTTGATTATGTTGATCCGGATACGGATGAAGATGATCTGGCCAATATTTACGATGACAAATTTGATGACGACATCAAGCACCGGGTCGATATGGATGCTTACGAAGAAGGCGATGACATTGAGGAAGACGATGCGGATTGAGCAGTTCAGATACGGGACTGATAACCTGGGATACCTGATTTTTTCAGGTACTCTCGCAGTGGCGATCGATCCCGGTGCTGTTGACGAAATGATGAGGTTTGCCCAGGACCGGAACATCCGGATTTCCCGGGTCACCAATACCCATCTTCACCCGGATCATACCTGCGGAAACAACCGGATGCTTGAAAAAACAGACGCCGTGTACCTGGATTGCAGAAAATTTTCAGACAATGAATCCATTTTTCTTGAAGATGAAATACTGACGGTGATCACCACCCCGGGGCACACCCGCGATGATGTCTGTTTTACAGGCGATGATTTTCTGGTGACCGGCGATACCTTGTTTAACGCGACTGTGGGAAATTGTTTTTCCAAAGATCTGGATGGGTTTTATTTTTCATTGAAAAAAGTGATGGCACTTCCCGGCACAACCAAGATTTTTGCCGGACATGATTATGTGAAAGAATCCGTGGAAATTGCCCAGGCCATTGATCCGAATACGCCGGGTATCCGCCGGTACCTGGAAAATTATGATCCGGACCGGGTCTTTTCCTTTCTAAAAGATGAACTGCGGGTGAATCCTTTTCTGCGATTCAACGACAAAACCATGATTCAAAAACTTGAACAGCGGGCATTTCCCTGTGATACGGAAATCCACCGGTTCAAATCCCTGATGCAGGCCTTTTGATATGGATGAACCGGATTTATCCACTGTAACCTGTCGGTTTTTGAAGACCGCGGATACAAACGATCTGATGACTCTTTATAAGGATGCCGGATGGTGGGATCAGGCGTGTGAGCAACATCCGGAATTTTTATCCCGTGTGGTTCCCGATTCCGCATTGTTCGTGGGCGCTTTTTATCAGAAAAAAATGATCGGTATGGGGCGGGCTCTTTCGGATCTGATCAGTGATGCGTATATTCAGGATGTGGTTGTATTACAAAAGTTCCGGGGCATTGGCATCGGCAGAAAAATCATTCACACACTGATCACCGGTCTGAAAGAACATGGGGTGGACTGGATCGGCCTGATCGGTGAGCCCGGCACCCGCAAATTTTATGAATCATTGGGATTCAGACCGATGACCGGTCACACACCTTACAGACTGAAGGATTGATTTATGTATAACCGGTGTAATCGCCATGCGTGTTTAGATCTTCAACCCACCATCTGTTTCCCGACTGCCGGCCGGTTTGAACTGACCGACCGGCAGATGGTCCAGATTTATATCGATAAATATATGCCTGAGTCCTGTGAGTACAATTTTGCCAATCTATTCTGCTGGCAGGAGACATATGCATATACATGGCGCCTGTACAAGGGCCGGCTGGTGATTTATGACGGAGTGAATCAGTGCGCATTCATGCCGCTGGGAGAAGCGCTGCCGCCCGATGACCTGGCTGACCTGGCAAGAGAACTGATGCGGGATGGCCTGGTGCCGGATATCGGTCTGGTGCAGACAGATTATTTGGATGAATATCCCCGGTGCGAACAGTATTTTTCCATTCATCCGGAGCGGGATTATGGTGAATACATTTATGATGTGGAACAGCTGTGCCGATTGAATACCCCGAAGCTGCATAAAAAGAAAAATCTGATCTCCCAGTTTGAACGTATGTATCCGGATTTTCAGGTGACCCTGCTGACCCCGGAAAAACAGATCATGGCTCAAAACATGGCCCGGGATCAGTTAACTCGTCAGAAACAATTGCCTGAGACATTGGCTGCTGAGTTCGACGCCATAAAAAAAGCGTTCATGCATTTTGATGCGCTGGGACTGGAAGGACTCGCCTTGATGGTGGGGGATCGAATGGCGGCATTTTCCATTTTCAGTCCATTGACCCCGGATACCTGCAATGTTCAGTTTGAAAAATCTGATTTTGATTTCAAAGGAGCGGCCCAGATGATCAATCAGCAGACCGCGCTGTATTTAAAAGACCGGTATAAATATATCAACCGGGAGCAGGATCTGGGGATCAGGGGGCTACGTCAGGCCAAGAAATCCTATGAACCGGAAACCATCCTGATTCCCCATACCCTGCAGCTGAAACGCAGATAATCCGGTGGATTACATTCCGGTTTTCAAACGTTCCCAATAGCGTTCATATACCAGGATGGCATCTCCGACATCGGTCTGGAATTCCCCTTTTTTCACTTCTTTTGGATCCGGAAAAATGGTGGGATTGTTCTTTATATCTTCGGGCATCAGAGCGATGGCCGACTGATTGGCCGGCGCATAGCCGATATATTCACACACCTGCAAAGCGATTTGCGGATCCAGGATAAAATCGATGAATGCGTGGGCCTGTTTTTTGTTTTCCGCACCCGTGGGAATGACCATGGAATCCACCCAGAAA
Organism: Desulfotignum sp.; assembly: GCA_021737695.1. Taxonomy (GTDB): domain Bacteria; phylum Desulfobacterota; class Desulfobacteria; order Desulfobacterales; family Desulfobacteraceae; genus Desulfotignum. The sequence continues at coordinate 35,383 of JAIPDL010000001.1, forward strand.
ATCGCGCCTTCTTCAGGATAGGCATACTGGATGGCTGGAAATTCCTGGGCCGCCATATAGGCTTCTCCGTTCCATATCATGCCGGCAAAAGCCTCCAGGTTCAACAACGGCTGCTTGGGAGAGTCTCCTGAAAATACCCGGATGTTGGGCATAAGGGCCTGGATCGATTCATAGGCGGCTTGAATGCGGTCCGGATCGGTTTCGTTGACGGAAAATCCGTTGATGATCAGGCCGATCCCCAGCACTTCCCGCAGATCATCGTTCATGACCAGGCGGTTTTTGAATTCCGGCCGCCACAGATCCTTCCACGAGGTCATCATTTCCGGTGCCACCTGGTTGTTGTTATATGCCAGGGCCGTGGATCCCCATACATAAGGAATAGAGTATTTGTTACCCGGATCATAGGGCTGATCCAGCAGGGCAGGGTCCAGGTGCCGGTAATTGGTCAGGGCATCCTGGTCAATGGGGCTGAGCAGTCCTTCCTTTCGCATTTTATGGACAAAATAAGTGGAAGGGAACACCACGTCATATCCTTTGCCCCGGGTGAGTTTGACTTTGGCATACATGGATTCATTGCTGTCATAGGTGGCATAGATTACCTTGATTCCGGTTTTTTCCTGGAACGCAGTCAATACCTCATCGGGCATGTATTCGGTCCAGTTGTATATGTAAAGGCGTTGTTGTCCGGCCAGTGCCGGCACAGAAATCAGAACCAGGCATATCAGCAGTATCCATTGTTTCATTTTTTGATCTCCTTTGTCAGAACATGGGCAGCAGATACCGCTGCCAGAGTTAATAAAAACAATACCGTGCACAAGGCATTGACTTCCGGGGTGACCCCCAGTTTTACCATGGAATAGATCTTGAGAGGAAGAATTTCAAATCCCGGACCGGTGACAAAAAAACTGATGATCACGTCATCCAGAGACAAAGTAAAGCTCAACAGCCACCCGGCCAGCACGGCCGGCAGAATCATGGGAACAATGATTTTGAAGAACACTTCGTGATCCCGGGCACCCAGGTCCCGGGCCGCATCCACCACAGCCGGATCAAACCCGGATATCCGGGCATGCACCAGCACAATGACAAAGGGCAGACAAAAGGTGACATGGGCGATCAGCAGCGTGAGAAATCCGGGCGTCAGTCCAGCCAGTACAAACAGCATGAGCAGACTGATGCCCATAACGATGTCCGGGCTCATCATCACGGAATACACCAGCCCGAAAAACAGTTTTCTGCCCGCAAACCGGTATCTGGAAACGGCAAACGCACCCAGAGTGCCCAAAGCAGTGGCGACCATGCTGGAGATCAGCGCCACGGTCAATGAGTTGAAAAATGCATCCAGCAGTTGTGGATTGTCCAGCAGCCGCATGTACCATTTCAGGGAAAATCCCTGCCAGGAGGTGGTATATCTGGCCTGATTAAAAGAGAACACCATCAGCACCAGCAGCGGGCCGTATAAAAATGTGAACACCGCAGACACCCAGGATATCTTCAACCAGCGCGTCATAGGGTCTGATGCCTGTTAAACCGCCGGGAAAAAGTGAAATAAATGATGATCATCAAGCCCATCAGCATCAGCAGAAACACGCTGGCCGCTGATCCGAACGGCCAGTTCATTGCCGTCAGAAACTGATTTTTGATGAAATTGCCCATGAGCATGGTCTTGGCGCCCCCCAGAAGATCCGGTATATAAAACAGCCCCATGGCCGGCAGAAACACCATGATGCAACCGGCCAGCACACCGGGCAAAGAAAGGGGCAACACCACGTGGACAAACACCTGATATTCACTGGCTCCCAGATCCCGGGCCGCTTCCAGCAGTCGGAGATCCATTTTTTCCATCACGGCATACAACGGCAGTATCATGAACGGCAGCAATGAATACACCAGGCCCACGTACACGGCAAAATCGGTATACAGCAGGCTCACAGGTTCGGAAATAATGCCTGGGGCCAAAAGCAGGGTGTTGATGATCCCGTTGGCCTTCATCAAAATCACCAGCGCATAGGTACGAATCAAAGAAGAAGTCCAGAAGGGGATGATCACCATCATGAGCAGTAAAGGCCGCCGATGCTTTGAGGCCTGGGAAAGTATCCAGGCAAAGGGGTAACTGACGCAAAGGCACAACAGGGTGGTGTTCAGCGAATAAATCAGAGACGTACCAAGGACTTTGGCATACACCGGGTCCAGCAATTCCCGGTACTGGGTCAGGGTAAGAGGCGGGCTGAAAAATGTGCCGGTATCCCGGGTCATGAAACTGATTCCCACCACCATTAGACCAGGAATCAGGACAAAGGACGCAAACCAGGCCATGTTCAGGAAAATGGCGATAAATTTGAAGCCCTGTCGCTCATTCATCCGCCAGGGTTACCTCCCATCCCTTGATCCAGGAGACGCACACCGGTTCATTGACATCATAGAAAATATCCTGGTCGTCTTCATTGAAAAATTCAGTGACAAACACTTCCTGGCCGCTGTCCAGACGGATGATCAAATCCACGGTAGTGCCTTTGTAGATCATTTCTGTGACCCGGCCGGGCAGGGATCCTGCTGGGCATTGTGCCTGGATCCTGGCCACTGTCATGTCTTCGGGCCGCAACAGCATTTTGACTGCCTGGCCGGATTTAAAGTTGCGGCGGTTCTGCACGATTTTGGCAATACCCTGGAAATGTATTTCCATGTCCGACCCAGAAGTCCGGGTCACCCGGGCATCAAATATATTGCTTTCACCCACGAAATCCGCCACAAACAGGTTCACCGGGGTTTCATAAATGTCTTTGGGGGTACCGGTCTGCTGAATTGTGCCATGGTTCATCACCACCACCCGGTCGGACAGGGTCAACGCCTCTTCCTGGTCATGGGTGACGAATACAAAGGTGATCCCGAGTTTGCGGTGGAGGTGCCGCAGATCCAGGCGCATCTGTTTGCGCAGCTTCAAGTCCAGGGCGCTCAAAGGTTCATCCAGCAGCAGGATCAGCGGCTGATTCACAATGGCCCTGGCAATGGCCACCCGTTGCTGCTGTCCGCCGGACAATCCATGGATGGATCGGGTTTCAAGGCCTTCGAGTTTGACCAGGGTCAGGGTTTCTTTGACCCTTTCCCGAATCTGCCGGGCTGGTTTTTTTTTGAGTTTCAATCCAAACGCAATGTTGTCGAACACGGTCATGTGAGGAAACAGCGCATAACTCTGGAACACAGTATTGACATCCCGGTCGCAGGCAGGCATGCGTGTCTGGTCCCGGCCGTTGATGAAAAGGGTCCCGCTGTCACAGGTTTCCAGTCCGGCAATCAACCGCAACACGGTGGTTTTGCCGCACCCGGACGGCCCGAGAAGGGTCAGAAATTCCCCTTTGTGAATATCCAGGTTCAGATCATTGATCACCGGCTGATTGTTGAACGATTTGCAAACGTTCTGTAAACGGACCACCGGCATAAAATCCTTCCAAAATAATTTACATAAACCATTTAAATTATCTGAAATACCATGAAAAATCAAGGAAATTAAAGGGCGGACACCCTATCAACAGGGAGTTGAAATTCCGGTCAGATCACGTATAGTACAGACATTTTTTTAGATAAAAATAACCATTGGAAAGGATGACATATAATGGATCAGGACAAGCAGGCTGATTTCAGTCAACGGCTGACGGATATTCTCAATCATGGGGCATTGAATCTGGCTCTGGCCGTGGGATATCAATTGAAAATTTTCGATGTGATGGCAGATCTGGACCAGCCGTTATCCTGCCGGGAGCTGGCCAGGGCTGCCGGGCTTCATCCGCGGTATGTTCAAGAATGGCTGGGCATCATGTGCACTGGTCAGATCATTGAGGTGCATATCCCGGAATCTGCAGAAGACGGGCAAAAAGAAGCGGGTTATTATCTGCCCCCGGCCCATGCCGCAGTGTTGACCCGCAAGGCCGGCACCCGCAATATGGGTGTGTATACTCAGGAAATCCCGCTTCTCACTCAGACTGCCATGACCCGGGTGTTGGATGATTTTTCAAAAGGGGAGGGCATCCCATTCTCCGCCTATCCCCGGTTTCAGTCATTCATGTCCCAGCTGTCCCATGCCAAGCACCGGCAGGTGCTGATCCGGCATTTTTTGCCCCAGGTGGATAACGGGCGATTGATGATCCGCCTGGAAAAAGGCATTCAGGTGTGCGATCTGGGATGCGGTCAGGGCATTGCCCTGCACCTGATGGCGCAGCACTTTCCCGCATCCACGTTCACCGGCATTGACAATGATGGTCCGGCAATTGATGAGGCCCGGCAGACAGCCGTTGATCTGGGACTGAAGAATCTGACCTTTCAGGTAAAAGACGCGGCCACACTGGAAAACGATCCAAATTTGTCAGAACAGTTTGATTATATCACCGCCTTTGACGCGATTCATGACCAGTCCCATCCCCTGGCCGCGCTAAAAGGGGTTCGTTACATGCTGGCTAGGGATGGCATGTTTTCCATGATCGACATTGATGCGGCCAGTCACCCGGCCGGCAATTTGGACCATCCCATGGGGCCGTTCCTCTATACCGTCAGTCTGATGCACTGCATGCCTGTGGGCCTGTCTGATCAGGGCCGGGGACTGGGCATGATGTGGGGAAGAAAAAAGGCGGTGTCGCTGCTGGGACGTGCCGGCTTTACCCGGATTCAGGTTCTGGAAATGGAACAGGACCCATTTAACGTGCATTATCTGTGTCAAAGGTGATTTCAGGCAGGCAAGATAAAAAGGCATCAATGACATCCGGATCGAAATGGGATCCAATGTCTTTTTTCAGAATGCAAACCGATTTTTCAATGGGAATGATTTTATAATCCAGAATTTTTCCAAATGCATACTTGGGGTAATCCCGGGGGGATGTCAATGCATCAAAGACATCTGCCACAGCGATTATTTTTGATTCCAGAGGGATTTGATCTCCTGTCAACCCCCGGGGATACCCGGTGCCATCGATTTTTTCATGATGACAGGCAGCAATCCAGGGAACATGGCGCAAGGTTCTTGGAAAGTAAAAATTATTCAGAATATGTTCGGTCTGTGTTGGATGGGTATTCATTTCTAAACGGTCTGCAGGTGTGAATGGCCCGTTTTTAAGCAGAACCGCGTCACTGATTCCTATTTTACCGATATCATGGAGCAGGGCCGCATAATACAGATTTCCCTGAGACAGCTTGGGCAGGGCCATTTTTTTAGCAATTTTCATGCTGTAGTCGGTAACACGTCGGGAATGACCGGCCGTCAATGGATGTTTGGCATCCACCGTTGCAGCCAACGTTTGAATGGATTTTTTAAACGCCAGCTTCATTTCATCATGCAGGAGCGAATTTTCCAGGGCAATGCCCACCTGGGCCGCCAGACCTTTGCAGAACCATTCATCCTGGGCATCAAACCGCAACTTGTCTTTTTTATTGATCACCTGGAGAACGCCGATTTTTTCTCCGGCATGGTTTTTGATGGGCAAACACAATACTGACCGGGTTCTGAAGTTGTTTTTTTTGTCAAAATGCCTGTTGAAAAAAGGCAGTTCCCATGCATCTTCGACATTGAGTATTTCGCCGGTCTGGGCCACCCGACCGCTGATGCCTTCGCCTATGGGCAATCGGATGGTATCAATGCCTTCCGCCACCTTGGTCCACAGTTCATTTTGATCCGGATCCAGCAGATAAAGACTGGTTCGTTCCGCGTTCATCATGTCGGTTATTTTTTTGACAATCAGTGGAAACAGGGCATTGAAATCCAGTTCCGATGCCAAATCCGAAGTCACAGACAAGAGGGCGGTTAATTGTTTATTCAGTTCATCACATTGTGCCAGAAGGCTTTGGGTTTTTTCGGATTCCATTTAAATTATCTTTTTTTCGGGTGTCTGAAATTTTGACTTTAAAATGGAACTTCTTTTTTTGTCAACGAAAAGTTTGTATGTATATCAGTATTGGTTTTCTGTAAAATCATTGTTTACCCATCATAGATCCGCCAGCCGCTGGTCATACATGCTGCCCACGCCATATTCATTACGCCGCATGAATTTGTCCAGAGCAGGGCCGGTGATCTGCATTTCCGGATTGGTTTTCAACACATTCTGGGCGATCCGCATCTCCTTGGTGCATCCGGTACTGTAGGTGGCGTCTTTTCCAATCCATTCCGGGGGCATTTTCTGTTTCATCAAAGCAAAACCTTGAGTAATGTCTTCTGCGGTCTGAAAACGCCAGACATCGATGTAGTTGCTGGTCTGGACAATTTCCCACATATACATCAAATCATCCGCGTCCATGCCCGGTTCATAGTAATTGGACGGGTTGATGATAAACAGGTCCGGATACTGCTTTTTCAAGTGATTGATGAACCGGCTCATGATTTTTTTGGCCACATCGATTTTTCCGGGAATGGAACCGATAATGCCACTGTAGAACATCACGGTCATGTTTTTGGCTTTGGCTGCCTTCATCTGGTCGATGATGCGGTTGGCACGCTCTTCTAAATCCCGGTGGGAAAAATTGATGACTTCCGGATGCCGGGGCTTGTAAACCACCGATAATCCGGGGATCCCTTCATGATTTTCCACAGTGATATTGATGATGTCCCGGGTGAACTGAAAATGCGTGTGGATCAGCCGTCTTTTCTGGTCATAGCCCCGGGAGATGACAAAGTCTACTTCCTTGAAGATTCTGGCAAACGTGGTGGAGGCCAGAAGCAGGTTCAGGATTTCCCGGGTTCCGTCAGATACCACATAAATATTTTCATCCTGTTTGAGCAGTTGAACCAGCCGGTTTTTGCTGATAGTTTTTTCAAAGATGAAATGGCTGCCTTCAAGGGCGTTTGCTAAAACGGGGTCGGTCCGGGTATCTGTGATGGACACTTTTTGGAATACCGGGGTTTCCTTGACCGCCAGGATCACCAGGTGGCCAAGATTTGCCAGGAATTTTGCAATCGCCACATCCACCATCACTCCCCCGGCCTCGTCTGTCAGCCAGAGTATTTTGCTTTTCCGGGTATGAATCAGGTTTATCAGCTCAGGCAGCCCGTTTCCTGAAATCCGGGTTTCAAACAGGCGTTGGAACGTGTCTACTGAAAGGGGTGTGTCAGACGGTTTTTCCCATAAGTGGCCGGCACACATCATTGTGAGCAGCCGTTGCAGCTCGATTTCCTTGATTTTTTTCCGCAAGGAATTTAAAGAAAATTGGTTCAGATTTTGAATGGCCCCATCAATGTGATTCAGGGCGGTCAAAAAAAAATTCGATGTCAATAAAGCCTGGGCCCGGTAGTTTGCATCCATTTTTTTTCGGGCAAATGGATTTTCAATATGGGTCTGGCTCTGGAATATTTTGCACAGCCTTTTTTCCAGCCGGGACGGAATGGTCAGGCGGGATTCTATCTCATGATCATATTTTATCTGGATCAATGCGTAAAGATATTCTTTGTCATAGTCGGATTCAATGAAAGTGTCCACCATGTGCATGATCTTTTCATAAACCGCCAGGTACCGTTTCAGCAGGTAGTTTTCCGATGATCTGGACATAATGGCTTCAAACATTTCATCTGAACAGGGAAAATACTGTTCACCGTTTTCCAGAAAAACCATGAATTCAATCTGTTCCACAGTAGCGACTTTATAGGGATAGGCAAACGGATCGATATGGTTTTCCAGAAAAAACGCAGTCAACCAGGCGTCCTGATGCGGATTTTTTTCAGAGGCATTGGAAATGGTTCGGGCATCGGTCATGACAGTTCCTATGTGTTTTTCAGCAGGGTCAGCAGCTCAAAGACCTCAGGGGCAATCCGGTATCAAGGGACCGGATGGAAACAGACGTTTCATCTATGATGCCGTAAGTTGCCGGTCCCTTTTTGGGGCGGGTGATGGATCCCGGGTTCATGTGAATCTGTGTGCCGGTTTTTTCAAGGGACCAGGCATGGGTGTGGCCTTGAATAACAATATCCGTGTCGGACGGTACCGGCACCCGGGGAAACCCATGATGGACAAACAGGGATCTGTCGTTGGCACCAAATGTCAGGGCGTGGGGTTGTCCGGGAAAAAAGGCGGGTTCGTCACAATTGCCATATACATAATAAATCGGTTTGGCAGCGGTCTTGACATCTTTGCGGATTGCTTCGGGATTGAAATCCGGATGACAGAAACTACCATACCGGGTGTCAAACAGATCTCCTGCCACCACCAAAGCATCTGAATGTGCCATGAGCGCCTGGATGGTCAACCAGGTGCTGAGGTTGCCGTGTATGTCTGCAGTAATCAATAATTTCATCTAAAAATAAAGAGAACGCGACGGTTACAGGGTCGGCGCAGACGGGGGCTGTTCGTTGATGAGTTCCCTGAGTTTTCCCGAACACTTGAACGTGACCACACGTCGGGCCGGGAGTGTCATTTCTTCATCCGTTGCAGGATTTCTTCCTTTTCGGGCGGTTTTCTCATTGACACAGAATTTGCCGAATCCGCTGATCATGATGTCCTCACCATTTTCAATGGTGCTTTTAATGATTTCCAGAAATTCTTCCATCACATCATAGGCGGTGTTCCTGGAGAGGTCCAACTGGGTTTGAATCTGTTCGGTGATTATTGTCTTGGTCAATGCCATAAGCGGTTACTCCTGAAAACATGTCTGATTCGGTTGTCACCCTTGGTCAGTGGGCTGGTTTGTATTTGGGATTGTCAATTTCCCAACAGTCTGGTATGGGTATACAGCACCAGTAAATTGAACAGAATGTAATGAATCTTCTTTTGAATGTCAAATGATTATCGATATTTATAATTTTTAACAGGGAGTGGGTATGGAAACGGTAAACGCCATCGGGCCGATGGATGGACGGTATGTCCGGTTAACTGAAGAACTGGCTGATATTTTCAGTGAATCCGGCCTGATCCGACATCGGGTTCAGGTGGAGATCCAATGGCTGAAATTTATTCTCCATGATTTAAAACTGACGTCGATTTCACAGGATCCGGCGGCGCTGGACAGTATTGTGGATCAGTTTTGTTCTGAAGATGTCAATCGCATCAAAGCCATCGAACAGACAACCAATCACGATGTTAAGGCCGTGGAATACTTTATCAAGGAAAAATTGGATGCGCTCGGGCTTTCGGAGATCAGGGAATGGGTCCATTTTGCCTGTACATCTGAAGATATCAACAACACGGCCTATGCGTTGATGATGAAAAAAGGCCAGCATCTGGCCGTTGATCTGCTGAGCCGATGTGTTCAAGAAATTGAGCACAAGGCAAAAGCCTATCAGTCGATCCCCATGATGTCCCGTACCCACGGGCAACCGGCAACACCCACAACCATGGGCAAGGAATTTGTCAATTTTGCCTGGCGGCTGAATCAGGAAAAAACCATTCTGGAACAGATCCGGATTCAGGCAAAGATTAATGGGGCCACCGGCAATTATAATGCCCATTATTTTGTGTTCCCCGAGATTGACTGGATGGCTGCATCCCAGCGCTTTATCAATTTATATTTAAAACTGGATCCGATTTTGTTCACCACCCAGATCAATCCCAACCAGTATCTGTCCTGCCTGCTTCATACGCTGGTTAGAACCGCTGCCGTGCTGATGGATTTTGACCGGGATATGTGGGGATATATCAGTATCGGGTATTTCAGGCAGCAAGTGGCAGAAGGAGAAACCGGATCTTCCACCATGCCCCACAAAGTGAACCCCATTGACTTTGAAAACAGTGAAGGCAATATGGGCATGGCCATTGCACTGATGGAACATCTGGCGGTCAAACTTCAGAAATCTCGTTTTCAGCGGGATTTAAGTGACAGTACGGTTTTGAGAAGCCTGGGAACGGCGTTGGCTTATTTTTTTATCGGTGTGAAAAACACCATCAAAGGGTTGTCCAAACTGGACCTGGATGAAGCCGCGCTTCAAAAAGACCTGGACAGCAACCTTGAGCTGCTGGCTGAGCCGTTTCAGACCGCCATGCGGGTGTTTGGAGAAGATAATCCTTATGAACGGCTCAAGGATCTGACCCGGGGCAGGAAAATTAATAAAAAAGATCTCATTGCATTTGTGGACACGCTTGAAAAAGTGCCGGATTCAGTGAAAGTCAGGATGCGCAATCTGACCCCGGAAACCTATGCCGGACTGGCTGAAAAACTGGTTAAAACCTATTTTGATTCGGCGGCATCCTGAATTTAAGGATAAATTGTGACACAAAAAAAGTATCAGAAAAACCAGGAACACATAAACGGCATCCTTTTGATTCAACTGGCAAAAGCAGCAATTATCCAGAGATTTCTGCCGGATAAAGAAAAAGCTGCACCGGATTTACCCGACCCGCTACCCGTGTGGCTGAAAGAAAAACGGGGGGTGTTTGTCACCCTCCAGAAAAACGGCGCCCTTCGGGGATGTATCGGCACCCTGGAACCTGAAAAACCCCTTCTTGAAAGTGTTCAGGAAAACGCCTGTCATGCCGCGTTTGATGATACCCGGTTTTCTCCGGTGACCCTGGAAGAATTAGAGGATATCCAGATTGAAGTCAGCCTGCTTTCAGTTCCTGAAAAATTGTATTATTCCGATGTTAAGGATCTTTTAGCCCGGGTGGTTCCGTTTCAGGACGGGGTGATCGTCCAGAAAGGATACCTTCGGGCCACTTTTTTACCCCAGGTCTGGGAGCAGCTTCCGGATCCGGAGTCCTTTTTAACGCAACTGTGCCTGAAGGCCCGGCTGGATGCCCATGCATGGCAGGCCGGGGATCTGACGGTGTTCACCTATCAGGTACAGTCATTCACGGAGAACAGATAATATCATGGCCATTGACCGGGAATTGCTGGATGTCATATCCGGGATCAAAGACAAGGATGAGCTGGCACAGCTTTTCAAAGACCTGTTCACACCTGCAGAGCTCGATGACCTGACCCTGCGGTGGAAACTGCTCAAGGACCTGCACCAAAAAATACCCCAGCGAAAGATTGCTGAAAAATACAGCATCAGCCTGTGCAAAATCACCCGGGGATCCAAAGTTCTAAAAAAAAAGGAATGTGTGGTAAGCCGCATATTAACGCAGCTCAATAAACCGGCAGTGTGAACAAAAGATCAATTTCCGTTTAACAGGTCCATGGCCAGGCAGGACCATAATTCCATGTTTAATGATGCCTGCGTGTTTGTGTCCACCCATTGAAACCGGCACAGCTCCGGGCCCGGCACATAGGATGCCGGTGTTTGGGTCAGAATCCGGAAAACCGCGCCTAAATGGACCCGGCCCACATCCGTGACGGTTTCATGGATAATGCCGCAGAAAACCGGCAGATCGGCAGGGGGGTGCTGTATCAGTTCTTCATCCAGTTCCCGGGCCATGCCGGACATCAGAATTTCTTGGAACGATTCTGATGTCACGGTTTGATCGCGGGGATTGATATGTCCGCCGATGCCTGACGACCACAGGTCATGAAGCCGCGTCTCATTTCCCTGGCGAAGGTATACCGCCGTCTGGCTCAAGTCCCGGGTTTGGAGCACAATATAGGGAATCACCTGCTGCCAGTCGGCATTTTCTTCAGCCAATGCCCGGTCCACAAATTCATGCCCGGCCCGGGCGCACTGATCGACAAATGCGGAAAAAGCCATGGGTACCTTTGCGGTTTGGGCCATCCACGCCTTTGGCAGCCGGTTTTGACGAATACATAATATTTTTTCTTTTTTTTGCAAGCATGCCTCCTTTTTATCATGAACGATCAAGGTGTATGGTATTTTGATCATCCTTATGTTAAGAAAAATTAAATTGCAACCCCATGTATGCGTGATTGAGGTGTTTTATGCGTTTTTTCAATCAGGAAACCATTGACCGCGTTCCTTATGACGTCATTCAAAAAGCGGTGGAACAGGCATATCTCTTGCAGTCGGATCAAAAATTTCATATGCCGGACCGGATCCATGTGCCCCAAAAAGAAAACACATTGCTGGTCATGCCCTGTTTTGGTGAGGCGTATATGGCCACCAAACTGGTGACCGTGTTTCCCAAAGCACCTGAAACCGGGTTTCCGGTGGTGAACGGCATGGTGATACTGGCGGACAATCATACCGGACAACCGCTTGCCATTCTGGACGGGGCCGCATTGACGTCCCGGCGGACCGGGGCGGTGGGTGGCCTGGCAACGGCCTGTCTGTCACCGGAGTCAGTCCACACGGCCGGCATTATCGGGGCAGGGGTTCAGGGCAGAAGCCAGGCGGCGTTTCTGCTGTTCAACCGGCAGATCGATACATTGTGGGTGTGGGATGTGAACCAGGCTGCTGCTGACAATATGGCCTTAGAAATACAGGATGCCTGGCCAGAGGTGATGTGCCGGGTGGCAAAATCCGCCCGTGATCTGGTGACCCGGTCCCAGGTGGTGATTGCCGCTACCACCAGCACAAAACCGGTGTTTGACGCGGATGTGTCAGAGATTCTGGGCAAAACGTTCATCTCCATCGGGTCATTTACCCCGCAGATGAAAGAATTCCCTGACGCGGTGATCAAAGGGGCGGATACTGTTTATGTGGACACCATGTTTGCAGCAGAGGAATCCGGAGATATCTGCCAGCCCCTTGAAAACCAGGTGGTGTCCAGGGAAAACATCGTTGCGTTTGCATCTGTGGTGCAGCAGCCCGTGGAGCCAAGCACTACTACTGTTTTTTTCAAATCCGTGGGCATGGCCCTATTTGACCTGACAGTGGCAGCCGCTGTGCTTGAATGGGGAATACAAAAAAATCAGGGGCAACCGCTGACAGGGTGATATAAAAAAAGAGAGAGAAAGAAATGGAGCGGGAAACGGGATTTGAACCCGCGACTTCGACCTTGGCAAGGTCGCACTCTACCACTGAGTTATTCCCGCTCAGCAAAAAACGAAGATTTATCTACGTTAAAACACGGGCGCTGTCAAGAGGATAGTTGAAAAAACGTTTAAAAACCTTAAAAATAAATAAAACGCAGGAGGACAATGGAATCGGTTCTGGTAACAGGCGGGGGCGGGTTTTTAGGCAAAGCCCTGGTCAAAAAATTGCGGGTGCGCAATTATGCGGTCACCTCGTTTTCCCGGCAGCATCACCCGTCGTTGGCCCGGATGGGTGTGCCTCAGATTCAAGGGGATCTCACGGATGCAGATGCGGTCAAAAAAGCGGTCACAGGGATGGAGACCGTGTTTCATGTGGCAGCCAAACCCGGTGTGTGGGGATCATATGACACCTATTATGCCGTGAATGTGACCGGCACGGCCCATGTGGTAAACGCCTGCCGGGCCCAGGGGGTGAAACGCCTGATTTACACGAGCTCTCCCAGTGTAATATTTGATGAATTTGATATGGAAAATGTGGATGAGTCGGTTCCCTATCCGGACACATATCTGGCCCCTTATCCGGAAACCAAGGCAATTGCGGAAAAACAGGTGCGCCAGGCAGCAACACAAGGACTGGATGTCATCATTCTCAGACCGCACTTGATCTGGGGTCCGGAAGACAACCATCTGGTGCCTGGCATTTTGAAACGGGCGGGACGGCTGAAAATCGTGGGCCGTGTCGATGATCTGGTGGATACCATTTATGTGGACAATGCGGCCCTGGCCCATGAGCTGGCGGCCCGGAAACTCAAAGAAAATCCCTCATTGTCCGGTAATATCTATTTTATCAGCCAGGATGAACCGGTATCCAAATGGGCGCTGGCCAATGCGTTTCTGGAGGCAGCCGGCCTGCCGCCCATTAAAGGTCAAGTTTCCGCCCGGACTGCGTACGCGGCAGGATGGTGCTTTGAAAAAATTTATGGCCTGCTGGGTATCACCTCAGAGCCACCCATGACCCGGTTTATGGCAAAGGAGCTGGCCACATCCCACTGGTTTGATATTACCCGGGCCAAAACAGATTTGGGATATTTTCCGGAAATATCGACCCAGGAGGGATTGAAGCGCCTTAAGGCCTGGCTTTCCCAAAATGGTTGAAAAACACCTTGTCATATGCCAGAGAGTCTTTTGAATGCCCGGATTTGGTTTCATCCGGATATCCTACAGCAATAATGGATTCCACCGCCGTGTGATCCGGTATATCCAGCAGGTCTTTGATATAAGCCTCTGCGGTTTTATCCGGTGAGCGGTCCCGTTTGCGGATCTGTATCCAGCAGGATCCCAGGCCCAGATCATGGGCTGCCAGGTGTATGAAGGTGGATGCAATGGCGCAGTCCTCCACCCACACGTCACTGGCATCTGTATCACCACAGACCACAATCCCCAGAGGCGCGTTTTTCAGGAAAGACGCACCATGGGGTTTGGCATCTGCCAGTTTTGCCAGCAAATTCGACTGATCCACCACGATAAACCGCCATGGTCTGAAATCCCGGGAAGAAGGGGCTCTTAATGCCGCTTCGATCAAACGGTCAATTGTTTCTTTCTCTATGGGCTGGTTTGAAAATTTTCTGATGCTTCTGCGGGTCTGAATTTGTTTTAAAAACATGTTTTCTCCTGATTTGTTTCAAGGATACCGGGTGATATTAATATTGCCGCCGGCCTGGAGTTCATCGAATTTTTTTCGCAAAAACCGTTTGAAGCGGTTCCGGGTCACCGGCCACAGCAGCAGCAGTCCCGCCACATCTGTTATCAGCCCCGGGGTGATCAAAACCAAACCGGCAATCAGGATGATCAAGCCATCCATCAGATCTTCTGCCGGCATGATACCCTGCTGTAAATTCATACGGACTTTGAGCATGGTCACCATGCCCTGCATTCGGGCCAGCCAGGCACCGGCAAACCCAGTGAGGATCACCAGCAAAATTGTATTGAATCCCCCGATCACCGCCCCCAGTTTGATGAGCAGATACAACTCCACCATGGGAATCAGGGTGAAACACAAAAAAAGTTTGATCAGCATAATGCACCCTCCAAAAAATAATATATGCTTTAAACTATGGGCGTGAATCCTGGTTTGTCAAGACAATGAAAGTCTGTCAGAAAGATGGAATGGATGTGCAGTCCCAGGTCCCGGGAACAGGCTGCCGGATAGTGGACCGGCCCAGGATGTCCAGAAACCGGTATCTGGGGATTTCAACAGCCCCCATCCGGCACAGATGGTCCGTGGTCACCTGGCAGTCAATGAGGTCAAAACCATGCGTTTCCAGATGACGTGCCAGAGCCACCAACGCTGCTTTGGATGCATCGGACTGAAAACTGAACATGGATTCTCCAAAAAACATGCACCCGATCCCCACACCGTATAATCCTCCCACCAGACGGTCCTGGTGCCAGGCTTCCACGGAATGGGCATATCCTTTGTGGTGAAGTTCAATATACGCTTCCTGCATCTCTTTGACCAGCCAGGTGCCTTCATCCGGTTCTTTTCTGGGTTGAGCACAGGCCTGAATCGTCTGCTCAAACGCCTGATTGACCGTTAGGGTAATAATTTTTTTTTTAATTTTTTTACCCAGGCTCCGGGAAATCCGGATACCGGAAGGGTAGAGCACCAGACGAGGGTCCGGAGACCACCATAAAACTGGCTCATTGTCTGAAAACCACGGAAAAATCCCGTTCTGATATGCCAGTAAAATTCGCTCACAGGAAAGATCCCCGCCGATGCACAGCAACCCGTCAGACCGTGCCAGCCATGGCGGCGGGAATTCCAGACGGGAGGACAATCGAAACAAAGGCATTCAGTCTTTAAACTGAAATGTCAATTGATCATTTTTCAGTCCAATCAGGATTTTGCCACCTTTTGTCAGTTTGCCGAACAGAATTTCATCCGTGAGCCGGTCTTTGATCTTCACCTGGATCAGGCGGGCCAGGGGCCGTGCACCGAATTTGGGATCATACCCTTTTCCGGCCAGGTAAGCCCGCACAGACGCAGAATAGCTCACACGGATCTGCCGTGCTTTGAGCATCTGTTTAAGCTCATCCATGTCTTTGTCCACAATTTTTTCCATGGTGGTTGTGGACAGATGGTTGAACTGAACAATGCCGTCCAGCCGGTTGCGGAATTCAGGACTGAACGTCTGTTCCACGGCCTTCAAGCCCCGGGTGTCACCGGTGGTTTCCCGGGCACCGAACCCGATGCTGTTGGCACTCATCTCCCTGGCCCCGGCGTTGGAAGTCATAATAACAATCACGTTGCGGAAATCTGCTGCTTTGCCGTTATTGTCCGTCAGCGTGGCATAATCCATCACTTGAAGCAGGATATTGTAAAGATCCATATGTGCTTTTTCGATTTCATCCAGCAGCAGGACACAATAGGGATGTTTGCGGATGCCGTCGGTGAGAATGCCGCCCTGATCAAATCCCACATACCCCGGCGGAGCACCGATCAATCGGGACACGGCATGTTTTTCCATATATTCACTCATGTCAAACCGTAAAAATTCGATCCCCATGTTTGCGGCCAGCTGTTTGGCCACTTCGGTTTTACCCACCCCTGTGGGGCCTGTGAACAAAAACGAACCAACGGGCCGGTTCGGTGCGGCCATCCCTGCCCGGGACCGCTTGATGGCGGTGGTCAGTATCTGGATGGCTTCATCTTGTCCGAAAATTACGTTGGAGAGCCGTTCCGGCAATGATTCCAGATTGGCTTTATCTGTGGCGGTTACAGATGTCACCGGTACTTTGGCAATTTTGGCCACAATGGTTTCAATGTCCTTGGGTGTGACATTTTTGCGGTTGGCAGCGCCTTTGAGGCGCAGATATGCCCCGGTCTCATCCATCACATCAATGGCCTTGTCCGGCAGAAACCGGTCATTGATATATTTATCAGACAGATACGCGGCCGCTTCGATGGTCTGATCTGAATAGTTCAAGCCATGGTGTTCTTCGTAATAGGGCCGCAATCCCATCAGGATCATGCGGGTATCTTCCACACTGGGTTCAGATACCTCTATTTTTTCAAACCGCCGGGAAAAGGCCCGGTCTTTTTCAAAATGGTTTTTGTATTCCTCATAGGTGGTGGTACCGATACACTTGATATCCCCGGAAGAAAGGGCCGGTTTCAGGATATTGGAGGCATCCATGGAACCGGAACTGGTGGCACCCGCCCCCACCACGGTATGGATTTCGTCGATAACCAGCAAGGCGTTTTCTTTTTCTTCCAGGGCGGTGATCACATCTTTGAGCCGCTGTTCAAAATCACCTCTGTATTTGGTACCGGCCAGCAACGCCCCCATATCCAGGGAAAACAATTCACTTTCTTCGAGCAGGGCCGGCACTTCATGCTGATGAATTTTTAAAGCCAGACCTTCGGCGATAGCGGTTTTCCCCACCCCGGGATCTCCCACTAAAATGGGATTGTTTTTCCGGCGGCGGCACAGTACCTGCATCACCCGGTCCAGTTCATTTTCCCGGCCGATGATCGGATCAATCCGGTTGTTTGCCGCTTTTGTCAGCAGATTGGTGGTAAACAGCTCCAGCGGATCTTTTTTCTTTTGCCGCTGGGTTCTGCGGTCATCCATTTTAAACATTTTCTGGGCCGGGTCCGGTATCTGTTTGGATTTTTTGTCCGTTGCCGTGGCATGGGAAATATGCCGCAGCACATCCAGACGGGTAATGCCTTCCGATTCCAGATAAAATGCGGCATGGGAATCTTTTTCCTGGAAAATGGATGCCAGGATATCTCCCAGGTTGACCTCACTTTTTTCAGCGGACCGGGCATGGTTGATGGCCCGCTGGATCATGCGCTGAAACCCGATGGTCTGCTGAAGCACATATTCTTCCTGGGAATCGATTTTGGTGAGTTTTTCATCAAAAAATTTTTCCAGTTCCTGTTTGATCTGTTCGGGACTTCCCCCGCATTTTTCTATGGTCTTGGAACCGGATTCATGGTTCAGGATCGCATAAAGAACATGTTCTACACAGACATATTCATGCCGTCTTTTTTTGGCTTCCCTTACGGCAAACCCGAGGGCAGTGCTCAGTTCCTTGCTAATCATATTTGCCTTACTCCTTTTCCATGGTACTTTTTAAAGGAAATCCCCGGCTGCTGGCCAGTTGATGCACCGTCTCGACTTTGGTTTCTGCGATTTCTCTGGTATATATGCCACACACTGCATTTCCTTTATGATGTATATTAAGCATAGTTTGCGTCGCTTTTTCAAGTGGTTTTCCAAAAACCGTGATCAGAATCTCCACCACAAATTCCATGGTGGTGTAATCGTCATTGTGAAGAATGACCTTATATTGCGGCGGCAATTCTTTCCGTGTTTTTGGAAAAATGTCCGTCCGGGTTTGAAAATCAGTACTCGCCATTGCCGGGCCTCATTTCATACAGCATTTTTTATATTTTTTTCCGCTGCCGCAGGGGCAGGGGTCATTGCGCTGCACTTTTTCTGTTGTTCGTTTCACCGGTTGTTTAACCGTGTCCTCTGACGCATGGGAAAAGGTCAGTTCCTGTCGGGGCTTGGGCTGAAGTTCTTCTGCCGGCACAGCCGCTGTGATCTGGATTTTGAACAGAATATCTACAATTTCGTCCTTGATCCGGGCCATGAGATCCTGGAACATGTCAAAGCCTTCTTTCTTATAAATCCGCAGCGGATCCTGCTGGGCATAGCCTCTCAAGCCGATCCCCTCTTTAAGATGATCCATGGCCAGCAAATGTTCCTTCCATCGCGTGTCCACAGTCTGGAGTACCACAAACCGTTCCAGAGACCGTGCCTGGTCCGCTCCGATCATGGCTTCTTTGGTTTCATAATAGGTTTTGGCCTGGTCAAACACATGGTCAGCCAGGTCATCCGGGCTGGTATGGGATAAAGGCCGGGACGTCAAATCCAGATCAAAATTAAATACCTGTTTGATCTCTTTTTCCAGACCTGTAAGATCCCAGTCTTTGGCAGGGGTTTTATCGGAAACAAAGCCGTTCACCACATCCCATGCCTTGTCTTCCATCATGTCCAGGACCACGGATTTCAGATCTTTTTCCAGCAGTGCCTGACGGCGCTGCCGGTAGATCACTTCCCGCTGCTGGTTCATAACATCATCAAATTCCAGCAGATGTTTTCTGATTTCAAAGTTATGGCCTTCCACCTTGGACTGGGCATTTTCTATGGCCTTGGAGATGAACGAATGTTCAATGTGCTCACCGTCTTCGATGCCCAGACGGTCCATGACCTTATGAATCCGGTCTCCGCCGAAGATCCGGAGCAGGTCATCTTCCAGTGACATATAGAACCGGGAAGAACCCGGGTCACCTTGACGTCCGGCCCGGCCCCGGAGCTGGTTGTCGATACGCCGGGATTCATGGCGGGATGTACCTAAAATATGCAATCCTCCCAGTTCCACCACCCCTTCTCCGAGTTTGATATCTGTTCCCCGGCCGGCCATGTTGGTGGAAATAGTGACCGCGTTTTTCTGCCCGGCATTGGCAATAATTTCCGCTTCTGCCTTGTGATGCTTTGCGTTCAATACATTGTGAGGAATTCCCTTTTTTTTGAGGGTTTTGCTCAAATTTTCAGACACATCAATGGAAATGGTACCCACCAGCACGGGCTGCCCTTTTTTGTGCAGGTCCATGATTTCTTTTATGGCGGCATCATATTTTTCTTTACGGGTTTTGTAGATCAGGTCGGGAAAGTCTTTCCGGACCATGGGTTTATGTGTGGGAATCACCAGTACGTTCAGGTTATATATTTTTTTGAATTCCGGGGCTTCGGTTTCCGCAGTACCGGTCATACCCGACAGTTTGTCGTACATCCTGAAATAGTTCTGAAAAGTGATGGATGCCAGGGTCTGGTTCTCATTTTCGATTTTTACGCCTTCCTTGGCCTCCAGTGCCTGATGAAGGCCTTCACTGTAACGCCGGCCGGACATGAGTCGTCCGGTGAATTCATCTACGATCACCACCTGATTGTTTTTAACAATATAATCCGTGTCCCGTTTGAACAGGGTATGGGCCTTCAACGCCTGGTTGAGGTGATGCAGGACTTCGATATTGGCGGGATCGTATAAATTATCCACATTGAGCAGTTTTTCTCCTTTGGCAATACCGGTTTCGGTCAAGGTGGCGGTTTTGGCTTCCTCGTCCAGGGTATAATCCTCATCTTTCTTGAATCCGGGTAAAATGGCATTCACCTGGGTGTACAGATGGGTGGATTTTTCAGCCGGACCGGAAATGATCAACGGGGTCCTGGCCTCATCAATGAGAATGGAGTCCACTTCATCCACAATGGCAAAATTGAGTTTCTTCTGGGCCAGGCTGTCTTTGTCGAATTTCATGTTGTCCCGCAGATAGTCAAACCCGAACTCATTGTTGGTTCCATAGGTAATATCTGCGGCATAGGCCTGCTTTCGTTCCTGGTCATTCATGTCGTGAAGGATGACTCCGGTACTCAGATTCAGGAACCGATAAATTTCATCCATCCATTGCGCATCCCGGTCGGCCAGATAATCATTGACAGTAACAATGTGCACACCCTTGCCGGACAATGCATTCAAATAGGCCGCCAGCGTGGACATCAAAGTTTTACCTTCACCGGTCTTCATTTCCGCGATCATTCCCTGGTGCAACGCAATGCCGCCGATGAGCTGCACATCAAAATGACGCATACCCAATGTACGTACCGATGCTTCCCTGACCAGGGCAAAGGCTTCAGGCAGCAGATCATCCAATGATTCTTTGTTTGCCACCCGTTGTTTGAATTCATGGGTTTTTTGGGCCATGTTTGTATCGGACAACCGCTTCATTTCCGGTTCCAGTTCGTTGATTCGCTGGACAAGCGGTGCCAGTTTCTTTAAAATCCGATCATTGCTGGAACCAAAGACCTTGGTGAAAAAATTGAGTATCATTTATAATTTTACCTGCATGTTAATGTGAACCGTCTGGTTTTGTTGGTATGGTTAAACATATAATCATTCATTTTAAAAATAAAATGGAAAAATGAAAAATGAATTAAATCATTTGTGAAAAAAAGAGTGAGAATCGCCTGTAAACGGTCTGGTGCCGTAAAAAAGACAGATGTCAGACCGATGGATGGATTGGGTGACGATCAATGAAGAATCTGACTTAAAAAGAATTGGGTCCGTTCATGCTGCGGGTTTTCAAAAAAGTCAATGGGATTGTTCTCTTCTAAAATCATGCCGTCATCCATGAGCATGACCCGCTGGGCAACGGTTTTGGCAAACCCCATTTCATGGGACACCACGATCATGGTCATGCCCTCGTCCGACAGCTGCACCATCACGTCAAGCACCTCTTTGACCAT
The DNA here is from genome assembly GCA_021737695.1 of Desulfotignum sp. Lineage (GTDB taxonomy): Bacteria > Desulfobacterota > Desulfobacteria > Desulfobacterales > Desulfobacteraceae > Desulfotignum. Next base: position 56,526 of record JAIPDL010000001.1, read on the forward strand.
TTCCGGATCCAGGGCCGAGGTGGGTTCGTCAAAGAGCATCACCTTGGGCTTCATGCACAGGCTCCTGGCAATGGCCACCCGCTGCTGCTGGCCCCCGGACAGCTGACCCGGAAATTTTTTGGCCTGTTCCGCAATCTTGACCTTTTCCAGATAGAACATGGCGGTTTCCTCTGCCTCTTTTTTGGGGGTCTTGCGTACCCAGATGGGTCCTAAGGTCAGGTTGTCCAGGATGGTCAGGTGGGGAAACAGGTTGAAATGCTGGAACACCATGCCCACCTCGGTGCGGATGATTTCAATATTTTTCAGGTTGTTGGTGAGTTCGATGCCGTCCACAATGATCTTGCCTTTCTGGTGCTCCTCCAGCCGGTTGATGCACCGGATCAATGTGGATTTGCCTGAGCCGGACGGCCCGCAGATAACAATTTTTTCCTGTTTCTTGACTTCCAGGTTGATGTTTTTCAGCACGTGGAAATCACCAAACCATTTGTTGAGGTCTTTGACTTGAATGATGGCATCGGTTGTGTCGGTCATGTTCAGTTCCTAAACTATTTCAGTTAACTGCGTTGGTCAGTATCCAGTTCCCGTTCGAGTTTCCTGGAAAAATTGGACATGGAAAAACACCCCAGAAAATACATCAGGGCGACAAACAGGTACATTTCCGTGGAAAATCCCATCCACTCCGGGTTCTGGATCACGGTTTTGGATGTGAGCAGAAAATCATACAAAGCAATAATCACCACAAGGGAGGTATCCTTGAATGCGGACACCAGCACACTCAGTGTCGGGGGAATCACGATTTTCAGGGCCTGGGGAAGAATGACCAGGCGCATGGTCTGGTAATAGTTCAGCCCCAGGGAGTCGGCTGCCTCGTACTGGCCCCTGGCCATGCCCTGGAGACCGCCCCGCACCACTTCCGCCACATAGGCGGCGGTAAACAGGATAATGGCGGCCTGGGCCCGCAGGATCTTGTTGAAGGTCACTCCCTCAGGCAGAAACAAAGGAAAGATGATGGAGGACATGAACAGCAGACTGATGAGGGGCACGCCTCTGATCAGTTCGATATACCCGATGGACAGATACCGGATCATGGGCATATGGGAATCTCTGCCCAAAGCCAGAATCACGCCCAGCGGATAGGCGGCTGCCAGTCCGAACACCGATAAAAGCAGTGTAAGCGGTAAACCGCCCCATTTCATGCTGTCCACCGGGGTCAGCATGAAAATTCCGCCTTTCATCAGAATGCCCATGGCCACCAGGCCGATAATCCAGGCATATCCCAGTTTTTTGGACCAGAACCGTTTGTGATAGGAAAAAAACAGCAGAGTGAACAGCAGAATCATGGCGCCAAACGGCCGCCAGTGAAGGTCATGGGGATAAAATCCGAAAAAAATGAACCGCAGGTTTTTCAATATCACGGACCAGCAGGCCCCGGGGCATTCCTTGCACACAGCTCCGCTAGTGACCCACACCGAGTCGATGAATGCCCATTTTAAAAACGGGGGGAGAAATTTGAGCAGAAACGCCAGCACAACCAGGGTGAGTATGGAATTGAACACCCCGTTGAAAAGATTTTCCTTGAGCCATCCCAGAACGCCCCGATGGACTACCGGGGGTTTCATTCTTTGGATGGCTTCTTTGTCAATGGCAACGATACCCATGGGTTTATCTTTCCACAAGTTTGGATTTTTTGTTGTACCAGTTCATGAACAGTGAGGTGGAAATACTGAAAATCAGATAGCATCCCATGATCATGGCCACCCCTTCAATGGACTGGCCGGTCTGGTTGATGGTGGTATTGGCCACGGAAACAAAATCCGGGAAACCGATGGCAATAGCCAGAGACGAGTTTTTGGTCAGATTGAGCATCTGACTTGTCAAGGGCGGAATAATGATACGCAGGGCCTGGGGCAGGATCACCAGGTTCAGGATATGGTTCTTTTTCAGCCCGATGGACATGGCCGCCTCGGTCTGGCCCCGGCTCACCGCCTGGATCCCGGCCCGGACCGCTTCTGCCACAAATGCAGAGGTGTAAATCACCAGCCCCAGCAAAAGGGCGATGAATTCCGGGGAAAGCATGATGCCCCCGGTAAAGTTGAACCCCGTGAGTGACGGCACATCCATTTTTGCGGGCATATCGAAAAGTAACCACACAACCGTGGGCAGGCCCAGGGAAAACAGGGCAAATGACCCCAGCACCGGAAAATCCTTGCCAGTGTCAAACTTTCGTTTTTTGGCCCAGTATTTGATGCCAAAGGAGATGGCCAGTCCTGCAACCAGGGCCAGCACCATATAGAAATGGGCCGGGTGAGAGGCAGGCACTGCCAGGGCCACCCCCCGGTTGCAGATGAACAGCCCGGCAAAGGGGTTCAGGGCCTGTCTGGGAGCGGGAAAGGTTTCATAAAACAAAGCATACCAGAAAAACAGCTGCAGCAGCACCGGAATGTTCTGCATCACCTCAATGTAGATCATGGCCATTTTTTTCACCAGCCAGTTGGTGGACAGCCGGGCCATCCCCACAAACAGCCCGATGATCAGGCACAGGACAATGCCGATAAAAGACACCTTCAACGTGTTAAGAGCCCCCACCAGCAGGGCCCTGCCATAGGAGTCTGACGCAGAATAAGGAATGACGCTTTCACCGATTTCAAAGGCTGCCTCGGACTGCAGAAAGCCGAATCCCGAGGCAATGGACTGGTTTTCAAGGTTGGTCACGGTGTTGTCCACCAGGTACCAGGCCAGCAGCCCCACCAGCAGAAAGGTCAGTATCTGAAAGCCGATGGCACGTTTGCCGGGATCCAGCCAGAACGGTACTTTGTCTTCTGAAATATGTGTCACCATGGCAAGGGAATGTCTTTGTGTTTATTGTAACGGGGTGCCCCTGATCTCCAGTGGATCTCCAGGACACCCCGGTTTCAGGGTAAGTTAGGTTATCTGAGAGGTGATGCGTACATCAATCCGCCGTCTGTCCACAGAGCGTTGAGTCCGCGGGGGAGTCCAAGGGGAGTGTCAGGGCCTACGTTTCGTTCATATATCTCACCGTAGTTGCCCACCTGTTTTACGATATTATACGCCCATTTGTCGTCCAGGCCCAGCAGTTCTCCCAATCCCGGGGTGACCCCCAGGAACCGTTTGATACCGGGGTTGCCGGAATCCATCATCTTGTCGATGTTTTTGGAGGTGATGCCGAACTCTTCCGCCTGGATCAGAGCCATCATCGTCCAGTTGACAATGTCATACCACTGATCATCCCCGTGCCGCACAACCGGGGCCAGGGGCTCTTTGGAAATGACTTCCGGCAGCAGCTCATAATCTGCCGGATTGGGGGCCACGGATCTCTGGGCAGCCAGCTGGGACATATCTGATGTCAGGGTGTCGCACCGGCCGGCAAAAAATGCCTTGTTGAGTTCAGCTGTGTTTTCAATGACCACGGGATTCCATTTCATGCTGTTGGCCCTGAAATAGTCTGCTGCATTCATTTCCGTGGTGGTGCCGGGAAGGACACATACGGTGGCGCCGTCCAGTTCTTTGGCACTTGTTACCCCGAGGGCTTTGGGCACCAGAAATCCCTGGCCGTCGTAATAGTTGGGCTGGGCAAAATTAAGGCCGGATTTGGTTTCCCGGGACAGGGTCTGGGTGGTGTTCCGGCACAGCACATCAATCTCTTTGGACTGGAGTGCCGGCAGGCGCTGCACAGCGGTAAGTGCAGAGAATTTTACCTTGGAAGCATCGCCGAATACGGCAGCGGCAACCGCTTTGGCTGTGTCCACATCCAGCCCTTTCCACTCACCTTTGTCATCCGGCATGCTAAAGCCGAATACCCCGCCGTTGACACCGGCTTTGATATATCCCCTGGCTTTGACATCCTCCAGGGTACCGGCCATGGCCATGGCAGCCATGGCTACAAAACTGATACAGGCGACAAAAATTTTACATGATTTCATGAATACAGCCTCCTTGCTTTTGGGTTAACATCTTGGTGGATACGGAAAAGACCATATCCTTTATTAGCATACCTTTTCAATTTATCAAGATTTTTTACAAAATGACAACCCTTTTTTTCCGGTCAAAAAATTGTAAAATCGAGTGTGCCTGTTGTAACCGGAGGGAAAAAAGCGTAAAGTACCTGCATGAAAAATCCATTGAAATTAATCAGAGAACCGGTCAACGCTTTGTCCCATATGGCGGGCAGTCTGGCATCCATTGCCGGCCTGACGTTGATGGTGGTCGTGGCCGCTGTTAAGGCCGATGCCTGGCATGTCGTTTCTTTTGCCATTTTCGGGACCACGCTGGTATTCATGTATACAGCCAGTTTTCTTTACCACGGCCTGCAATTGTCAGCCAAAACGCTCGCCATTTTTCGCCGCATCGACCACATCATGATTTTCATGGTCATTGCCGGATCATATACGCCTTTGTGCCTGGTTCCGCTGCGGGGACCCTGGGGATGGTCGCTGTTCGGCATCATCTGGGGATTTGCTGCGGTGGGAATCGCGCTGAAGCTGTTCTGGATGAATCTTCCCCGCTGGATCTCCACGGTGATCTATCTGGGTATGGGGTGGCTGTGCATGGTGGTGGTTTATCCGCTGGTACAGATTCTGGAACCGGCCCCGCTGTTATGGCTGGCGCTGGGTGGTTTGTTTTACAGTCTTGGCGCTATGGTGTATATCTTCAAAAAACCGGATCCGTTTCCAAAAGTGTTTGGGTTCCATGAGATCTGGCACATCTTTGTGCTGCTGGGCAGTGCCTGTCATTTCTGGCTGGTTTTCGGTTATCTGACATATCTGTGATCTGTCTGTTCCCGGACAATCCATTCATCACATGGCACAGGTAAATGAGGAGTGTTTCATGAAGATTCATCAAATCCAGAAATTAACCGATATGCATCATTTGAATCTGTTTTCTCTGACATATCAGGACCGGGTGGGCCAAGACAAAACCTGGACATTCGCCTCCCGGTCCGGCCCCAAGAATCCTGAAGAAACGACCCTGGATCGACCGGATGCCGTGGTGATTGTTCCCTATCATGTCAGAGAACAGCGCCTGGTGATCATCAGAGAGTTCCGGGTGGTGCTGGGCGGATATCAATACGGGTTTCCCGCTGGTTTGCTGGATCCGGGGGAAAGCGTGGTTACGGCCGGCCGGCGGGAATTGTTCGAAGAAACCGGTCTGCGACTGACAAAGGTGCTGGCCCAGAGTCCTGCGGTTTTTTCCTCCTCAGGCATGACTGATGAATCCGTCAGCCTGTTGTATGCGGAATGCGAGGGGGTCCCTTCCAGCCACCATATGGAGGATTCTGAAGATATTCAGGTGATTCTGCTTACCCCGCAGACGGCAGCACAACTGTTGAATACCCCTGACATCCGGTTTGACGTGAAAACCTGGGTGGTGCTGAAACAGTTTGCGGTCCACGGTATCATTTAAGAGATCCCATCGTGTTTTCCACAATCATATATTTTCTGGTGGCGTTGATCATTTATGCGACATCGGAACTGTTTGGTGTCAATGATCCAGGGACATCGGCCGGATGGCTGCAGAGCCTGGTGCTGGGTATCGGTTTTTTTCTGATCTGCCGGTTGAGCTTCCGGCGCATATTGCACGGTTCTAAAAAATCCGCAACCGTTCAGGAAGACCGTGCGGTTTCCAGCACCATATCCCGTTTATCGGTGCTGGCTTTACTAGTGTTTGCCGTTGATATTTATGTGTTTCGCCTCAATACAGCGTTTTCTCATGTGCGACTGTTTCAGAAGATTCCCACGGTGGAAGCATTGCTGTTTTTAGGATTGTTTGTTTCATACCTGGTCATGGTCTGGCATGCGGCCTATCCGGTTCAAAAACATTGGTTTTCCCGGCCGGTTTCCCGTAAACAATACATTTTTTCCCAGTTGTCGTTTGCTTTGCCGACATTGCTTCCCTGGCTGTGCCTGTCTTTGTTTGTGGACCTGGTCCGGTTCATTGCGTATCCCCCGCTGGATGATCTGATGACTGGTCCGGCCGGTGAAATGATCATCATTATGGTGTTTATGGCCGGGATTGCGGTATTCGGTCCGGTGTTCATCAAAACCATTTGGCAATGCCGGCCCATGGAAAAAGGGCCTGGCAGATCCCGGATCGAGGCGGTCTGTCATATGACCGGATTGCGGTATGCCGATATTTTGATATGGGATCTGTTTGCCGGCAGCATGATCACGGCCGGTGTCATGGGTCTGGTGGGAAAATTCAGATATATCCTGGTGACCCCGGCCCTGCTTGGCTCTCTGGATGATGAGGAGCTGGCTGCGGTCATTCTTCACGAAATCGGTCATGTCAAGCACCGGCACATGCTGTATTATCTGGTTTTTTTTGCCGGATTCATCGCCTGTAACGCGGTGTTGTATGACCCATTGATGCTTCTGGTTCTGGCAGGGGCGACCTTTTTCCCGAAGGCTGTTTTTTCAGGAATAGACATATCTCAGGTTCATTCGGTGCTGATGGGTGCGATTCTTATCTGTTTTTTCATCGTATATTTCCGTTTCGTGTTCGGATTTTTCATGCGGAACTTTGAACGCCAGGCCGATCTTTATCTGTTCCGATTCTTTCCCAATGCCTTTCCCTTGATCCGGACATTTTATAAAATCGGCGCCATCAGCCGACAGGATATGGAGCGTCCCAACTGGCATCATTTTAGTATTGGACAGCGCATCCGGTTTCTGGAAAAATGCCAGGAGAACAGCACGTTGATTGCGCATCATCATCGCCGGGTCCGGCGCATGATCGGTGTTGCCGTGATCGCGTTGATCAGTGTCGTCGGGTTCGGATATCACCTGTCTTATGGTCAATTCAAGCCCGGGATTGACAATTTTGTTACCGGCCGGCTGGTGCTTGAGCAATTAAAGATGGATCCTGAAAATGCGGATCTGCATGTGGTTGCCGGTGATTTTCACTATGCGTCACACAATTTCATCCAGGCAATCTCGGCTTACGAATCCGCCATTGGTATCAATTCGAATCATATCCATGCCCTCAACAATCTGGCCTGGCTTTTGGCGACTTGCCCGGTAACGGAAATTCAGGATCCGGGTCGTGCGCTGAATCTGGCCGGCCGGGCCGTGGCCCTGGCACCGCAGTCGCCGTTTGTGCTGGATACCTATGCGGAAGCCCTGTTTGCCAACCATCGTGTGGCCGAAGCGGTGTCAATCGCTCGAAAAGCCCTTGAGCTGGCCCGGGACCGGCAAAATTACTATCAGAATCAGGTCCGGCGGTTTCAGCGGCACCTTGAACGCTGAAAGACACCAAAATATCCGGATGAATCAAAGGATAGGGGCGGACTGGTATTCTTCGATGCCTTTGTGCATGGTTTTAACGGCCAGCTGGATGCAATGGTGTTTTTTTTCCGGAATGTTTTCAAGCCGTTTAAACACGTCGCCGTCATTGATGGTCAATGCCTTGTCCAGGGGTTGACCCTTGATCAGCTCCACCACGGCCATGGCAGCGGATATGGCACCGGCACAACCGGTGATCTCATACCGGACATCCTGTATGATGTTGCGGTCATCCACCTTGAGATAAATTTTCATGATATCACCGCAGGAGCCGATTTTTTCTGATATCTGGCTGGCGTCCTGAAGATGACCCATATATTTTTTTTCAATAAAGTAATTGATGGCCGGTTCTGCATATCCTGCTTCAGACAGCATTTTTCGCTGGGAGGTGATGGCGTCGATTTCCGTTGTCACTGGTGTTTCCTTACTGGTTTCGGGCTCAAGAGACATTGAATACATCACCGACTGTCCGGAAAATCCATTCACATGCCAAACCTGAGCGTATTCAAGTTACGGCACATAAAATAACGGAATTCTGATTGATGTCAAGGAAAATGCCGATCATTGGAAAAACAATGGAAAATAACACTTGTGAATTGAACCAGTTATGATATGCTAAATTCGATTATTTCACCACTGACGGACCACACAAAGCCGATATCCCGACAAGGGTTGACCGGGCGATATATAGACGTTGATTATCATTTTGGTTTACAGAAAAAGGAGACCCCGTCATGAAAGAGTTAATCAAGTACATTGCACAGTCTTTGGTCGATGATCCGGATCAGGTGGATGTCCAGGAAATTAAGGCGCAGCAGACCCTTGTTCTGGAGCTTCGGGTGGCAAAGGAGGATCTGGGGAAAGTCATCGGCAAAAAAGGCAGAACCGCCCAGGCTATGCGTACTATTCTTTCGTGCGCATCAGCCAAAGAGCAAAAACGGGTTATACTGGAAATCGTGGAATAGTCCGGCTTACAAAATCCTGTCACCATCAGGGCCTGTGAAAAAAGCAGGTCCTGCAGTCATGTGATATATGTTCTGAACCCTTTTGCCTGTGTTCGACGGTCATAGGATCATTTTTTCAGAGGTTTGTCAAAATATTCAATAAAATCAAAACGAATATCGGTCCTGAGCCCCAAATTTGTAGGCACAAGAATTTGACATTTATTATTCATATGTCTGAAGATACATGCTTTTTTAATGGGCATGAATCTTCGCAGCATAAAACGTCAGAACAAGGATGGGTCTGAGGTCGTGTATATTCAGTTGGCCCACAACACCCGGCACCCTGAAAAGGGCTATACCCGGGCCGAGCTCGTCTATTCCTTCGGGCGCCGCGATCAGCTGGATGTGGTGGCCCTCAAGCGTCTCGTGTCCAGCCTCAGCCGCTTTATCAGCCCCGAAGATGCCCAGGATCTGGAAGCTCAGGGCGCTGGCATCAAGTTCCTCTCCAGTCTGTCGGCCGGTGGGGCTCTGCTGCTCAAAGGATTGTGGGAACGCATCCCTGTCCGATGCTGGGTGCTGCCCGGGAACCAGAACGATGCCAGGTGTGTCGACCAGGTCCAGAAAGATATGAATGACTGGAAGCTGGGCCATGTGATCTGGGCATGACCAGCGAAGAGTACCGGCGCAATCTGCAAAGAGCCGGGGGACAGTACATCCTGGGTGAAAAACTCCGGGGGACCACTATAAACGAAGAGGCTGAATCAGATTCGTGTTTTTCCCTAATGGGGCAGGGTAGGGTACTTAAGGAATGATTTGGGGCACGTTTTTATCACAAAGGCCCCTTTTTGATAAACTGACAATGTGCCAAAACTGTTAATGGCTGGCCTTTAAAAGCTATTTCGAATTAGGGCTAAGCAGCTTCTGCGGGTCAAGAAAGATGTGGGCTGGATGTTGACCAACCCCCACTGAAATATTTGATACTGAATGACGATTTCGGGCTCAATTCCCGCGTCTTATAAAACTTCCATCGGTTCACTTTTGGGGAATGATTGGAAAACTAGTTTAGTTCCTAAATTATTGAATAAAATGGCGGAAGTGCATGGGAATCGAACCCACCCGGGACGGTATTAACGCCCCACATCGGATTTGAAGTCCGAGGGCCCCACCAGTGAGCCGCGCACTTCCGCATTTATTTAGGTCGATTGTTGCTTACCTATACTGCATCCTTGTTTTTGTCAATGTCTTTTTCCATTCTCAGGCCTGCATTTGGTCTGGAATTAATCAGTTAAGTTTAGTATATACAGACATTTTATGCAACGCACAAAAGGACGGTATATATGATAAATTCACAAAGACTGGCCGAGCGGTTCATCATGCTGGCACAGATCGATTCCGAATCCCGCCATGAAGCACAGGTGGCGGAGAAAATTGAAAAAATTCTCACCGGTATGGGGGCTACCGTCCGTTATGATACAGCAAAAGAAAAAACCGGGGGAGACTGCTCCAATCTGGTGGCAAAATTTGCTGGAAACCGGCCGGTGCAGCCCTTGTTTTTGTCCGGTCACATGGATACGGTGGTACCTGGCAAAGGGGTAAAAGTCACTTTTGCTGATGGCATTTTTAAAAGTGACGGCACCACGATCCTGGGATCGGATGACAAGTCCGCCATTGCCATTATCCTGGAGGTGATGGATGTGGTAAAGGAAAACAACCTGCCCTGTCCGCCGGTGGAACTGATTTTCACGATCTGCGAGGAGATCGGGCTGCTGGGTGCCAAACATTTTGATCTGTCTTTGATTGATGCAAAATTCGGGTATATTCTGGATTCCACGGACACCGAAGGGATTGTGACCCGGGCACCGGCTGCCAACAAGATTTTTATTACCATGCACGGCAGGGCTGCCCATGCCGGGGCTGCTCCGGAAAAAGGAGTGAGCGCCATTTATGCGGCTGCCAGGGCCATATCCCGGCTGGAACTGGGCCGGATCGACAGCGAGACCACCTGTAACCTGGGCATCATCACCGGGGGCATGGCCACCAATATTATTCCGGAAAAGGTGGAGATCAAAGGAGAAGCCCGGTCCCATGACCTGGAAAAGCTCAGTGCCGTGACCAATAATATAGTTAAGGCATTTGAAAAAACCGCCCGGGACCTGCGGGGGAAGGATACTGTGCCCCGGGCGGAAATTGTGGTGGAAAATGATTTTCCCAACACCGCCATTCCAGAAGACCATAAAGCCGTGGTGCTGGCCAGGAAAGCGGCCGCCAATCTGGGCAGAACCCTGGAAAGCAAGACCATCGGCGGCGGAGCGGATGCCAATGTCTTCTTCGGCAAGGGCATTGTGGCCGGGGTCTTGGGCACAGGCATGACCGATGTGCATACAGTGAATGAATCCATTGCCCTCAAAGACATGGAGAATACGGCCCGCCTGGTCCTGGAAATTCTTCAGGTGCATGCGGCCGGAGACAGCGCATAGATGATACTGTACCTGGACCTGGTTTCCGGTATCAGCGGGGATATGTGCCTGGGGGCCCTGGTGGACCTGGGGGTGGATCCGGGCTGGCTGGAAACGCAGCTCACACCTTTGTTTGCTGGATTCCGTATCACAGCGTCACCGGTGTTTCGCAGCCACCTGCGGGCAGTGGATCTGACCGTGGCGGTGATAGACACAGAAACATCCAGACGATATGCAGACATCAGGACCCTGATCCAGGGATCAGGCCTGTCTGCATATGTGAAAAAAAACAGCCTGACCGCCTTTGAAAAGATTGCCCGGGCAGAAGCTGAAATCCACGGGCAGGACCTGGAGGATGTGCATTTTCATGAGATCGGGGGAATCGATTCTTTGGTGGATATCCTGGGTACATTTGTGTGCATGGAAAAGCTGGGCATCACAGAGGTGCATGCCTCTGCCGTGCCTTTGGGGTCTGGATATGTTGACTGCGCTCACGGCAGAATTCCGGTGCCGGTGCCGGCTACTCTTGCCATCCTGGAGGGGATTCCCGTGATTGGGTCAGCTGCCAAAACTGAAATCGTCACTCCCACCGGCGCGGCCCTGGCAGTCACCCTGGTGACCCGGTTCGGCCCTGTGCCCCCCATGCAGATTGTCAAAACCGGGTATGGCGCCGGAAAAAGAGATACTGGTGCCGGTGTACCCAATCTGCTGCGCATGGTGCTGGGCAAAAGGATTGAAACATCTGCATTCGGATGCGCATCCCCTGGGGAAAAAAAACATCACCCTGGAACCGGCCCGGATTATATCCAGCATGAACACATCGCAGTAATCACCACCCAGGTGGATGACATGAATCCGGAGATCCTGGGTTTTGTCATGGACCATCTCCTGGAAAAAGGGGCCCTGGATGTGACATATGCCCCGGTATATATGAAAAAAAATCGCCCCGGCACCCGCATGGAGGTGCTGTGCACCTTGGAGGACCTATCTGCCATGGTCCATGAGATCCTTGTCCAGACCACAGCCATTGGTGTGCGCTACCATATCAGCGACCGGGCAGTGCTGCACCGTGAGCAGCCCTGTCAAATGGATACAGTGTTCGGGCCGGTGGCGGCCAAAAAAATCAAGCATCCAGACGGCAGTGCACACATGGTGCCCGAATATGAAGCCCTGGCCAAAATTGCCCGGCAGCAGGACATACCCCTTAAAACGGTGTATGAAAAGGTTGCAGGAAATTCCCTTGACAGGGAAAATATCAGATTATAGATACATGAAGGATGATCATGCCATGACAAGCCTGTGGAAGAATCAACTGATTATGCTGGCAGCAACCGGATTCGGCCTGGGATACAGCCCGGTGGCACCCGGTACCTTGGGCACTTTGGCAGCCCTGCCATTCATCTGGCTTTTCACTTACATTCCCAAGGCGGCTGGTGCATTTTTCCTGGTGTGCTTTTTGCTGTCATCGGTGTTTGTGGCGGATCGGGCGGAAAAAATACTGGGCAGAAAAGATCCCGGTGCCATTGTTATTGATGAGATAGCAGGATACTGGGTGACCATGTGCCTGGTGCCGGTGACAGGTATTACCCTGATAGTGGGATTTATTGCATTCAGGTGTTTTGACATATTCAAAATCCCGCCGGTGCGGTATTTTGAAAAAAATTTTTCCGGTGGTGCCGGTGTGGTGCTGGACGATATCATGGCAGGAGTGCTGGCAGCATTCACTGTTAAATGTTTATATGTTTTAGGGGTACATTAGGAGACTGTAAGGTATGGAAAAAAACGCAGACAAAGACAAGGCAGTTCAGACCGCCATGGGGCAGATTGAACGTCAGTTCGGCAAAGGCTCCATCATGAAACTGGGGGGCCGGGTGGTGGAAGCGGTACCGGTGATCCGGTCCGGTTCCCTGGCCCTGGACAAGGCCCTGGGTGTGGGCGGATATCCCCGGGGCCGGGTGGTGGAAATCTATGGCCCTGAATCGTCCGGAAAGACCACCCTGGCCCTGCATGCCGTGGCCCAGGCCCAGAAAAAGGGCGGGATTGCCGCATTTATTGATGCGGAACATGCCCTGGACGTGGGATATGCCAAAAAACTGGGCGTGGACTGTGATGAATTGCTGGTGTCCCAGCCCGATACCGGAGAGCAGGCCCTGGAAATTGCCGACATGCTGATCCGCAGCGGCGGCATTGACATTCTGATTGTGGATTCCGTGGCGGCCCTGGTGCCCCGGTCCGAGATTGAAGGTGAGATGGGCGATTCCCACATGGGGCTCCAGGCACGGCTCATGTCCCAGGCATTGCGCAAACTGGCCGGCACCCTGGGAAAAACCCATACCACCATTATATTCATCAACCAGATCCGCATGAAAATAGGGGTGGTGTACGGCAACCCTGAGACTACCACCGGGGGCAATGCATTGAAATTTTATGCATCCATGCGCCTGGAAATCCGGCGGGTATCTCCCATCAAAGAGGGTCAGGATATTATCGGCAACCGGACCCGGGTCAAAGTGGTGAAAAACAAGCTGGCACCCCCGTTCAAAGATGTGGAATTCGATCTGATGTATGGGGAGGGCATTTCCCGTACCGGGGATCTGCTGGATATGGGAGTAATCTTGAACATTGTGGATAAAAGCGGGTCCTGGTATTCTTTTGAAGGTGAGCGTATCGGGCAGGGAAGAGAAAACGTGAAAGCGTTTCTCATCGAAAACCCGGAAATCTTTGCCAAAATCGAAACCAAGGTCAGAGACGAACTTGGGATCGCGGATGTGAAAAAAGCTGAGGATACTCCTCAAAAGACCAAATAATACCCAGACGCTAAAACCCAATACCAATTCGGAGCACATATATGACAGGCAATGAAGCCCGGAAAATTTTTCTGGATTATTTTAAGAAACAGAATCACCAGGTGGTGAGATCTTCATCTCTGGTACCCCAGGATGACCCTACCCTGCTGTTTGTCAATGCCGGCATGGTTCAGTTCAAACGGGTGTTCACCGGGGATGAAAAACGCGATTATCAGCGGGCGGTAACCGCCCAGAAATGTGTCCGGGCCGGCGGCAAGCACAATGACCTGGAAAATGTGGGATATACGGCCCGGCACCACACGTTTTTTGAAATGCTGGGCAATTTTTCCTTTGGTGATTATTTCAAGGAAAAAGCCATTGCATTTGGCTGGGATTTGCTCACCAACGGATATGGGTTTGATCCGGATAAGCTGTATGTATCTGTCTATAAGGATGACGATGACGCCTATGCCATCTGGCGGGACCAGGTGGGGGTCCCTGAAAACCGCATTTCCCGGCTGGGGGATGAAGACAATTTCTGGGCCATGGGGGACACCGGTCCCTGCGGGCCGTGCAGTGAAATTCATATCGACCGGGGGGAAGCTTACGGGTGCGGTAATCCTGAATGTGCGGTGGGATGTGATTGTGACCGGTGGCTGGAGTTGTGGAATCTGGTGTTCATGCAGTTTTACAAAGACGAGTCCGGCACGATGACTCCGTTACCAAAACCCAGTATTGACACGGGTCTTGGCCTGGAACGCATCATTTCTGTGCTCCAGGAAGTGCCCACCAATTTTGATACGGATCTGTTTGTGCCCATCATGGAAAAAGTGGGAGAACTGTCCGGCCGGCAGCGGGGAGAATCCGATCAAGTGGAAGTGGCCATGAAGGTGATTGCCGACCATTCCCGGGCCACCGCCTTTCTGGTGTGTGACGGAGTTTTACCGTCCAACGAAGGCAGAGGATATGTGCTGCGCCGCATCATGCGAAGAGCCATCCGTTACGGCCGCAGCATCGGGTTGACCCGGCCGTTTCTCCACGAAACCGTACAGTCGGTTTTTGATATTATGGATTCAGCGTATCCGGAGCTCAAAGAGTCGGCACCATTCATCCTCAAGGTGGTGAAAAACGAGGAAAACAAGTTTCTGGAAACCCTGGACACGGGCATGAAACTCCTGGAAGCCACTCTGGCTGATCTGTCGGCCAAAGGGGAAAAAATTATTTCCGGAGACGTGATTTTCAAGCTGTATGACACATTCGGATTTCCTGTGGACATTATTGCGGATCATGTGAAAGATACGGAAATTTCCCTGGATCTGGATGGATTTGAAACCGCCATGGCCCAGCAGAAAGCCCGGTCCAAATCCGTGAAAAAATTCACCGGTGCCGGTGATGTATACAAACCATTGATTGCTGACGGGGTGAAAACCCGGTTTCTGGGATATGACCAGTTAACCATTGAGTCTGAACTGCTGATCCTGGTTCAGGGAGACCAGGAACTGGCCCTGGCCAGGCAAGGAGATGTCGTGGATCTGGTCACCGCACAAACCGTGTTTTACGCTGAATCCGGGGGACAGGCCGGGGATGCCGGCGTATTTGAAAATGAAGCGTGCACCATTGAGATTATAGATACCTCTTCGGATCCATCCGGCCTATACATTCATCACGGGACAGTGACCCGGGGTCAGTGCTGCAAAGGAGATATTTTTTCGTTAAAAGTGGATGCGGACCGACGCCGGAAAACAGCGGTGAACCACACCGCCACCCATATTCTTCATGCCGCTTTGAGACATGTTTTAGGCGATCATGTGAAACAGGCCGGGTCTCTGGTGACCCATGACCGGTTGCGGTTCGATTTTACCCATTTTTCAGCGATCACGGATCAGGAACAAGAAGATATTGAAAGTTTTGTAAACCAGCGGATCCGTGAAAACCATGATATCTCCACCCGGGAAATGGATATGGAGGAAGCGGTTCACCAGGGGGCCACCGCCCTGTTTGAAGAAAAATACGGGGATGTGGTACGGGTGGTGACCCAGGGCAGTTTTTCCAAAGAGCTGTGCGGGGGAACACACGCCCGGCATTCCGGAGATATCGGATTGTTCAAAATTGTGTCTGAAGCCGGTATCGCCTCAGGGGTGCGGCGTATTGAAGCCGCTACCGGGCAGATGGCACTGGATCAGGTGCATGAAGAACACCAGGCGCTGGAATCTGCGGCCCTGCTGTTGAAAACATCCCGATCTCAAGTGGTGCCCCGGCTGGAAGCGTTGGTGCAGGTGAAAAAAAATCTGGAAAAAGAACTGGCATCTGTCAAAGCCAAAATCGCATCCAAATCCGTGGCAGAGATCGATTCCGATATCCGGGAGATCAACGGGGTCCGGGTACTCGCTAAACGCGTGGAAATCGAAAACCCCTCGCAACTGAGGGACCTGGCTGATAAGTTCAAGGCAAAACTGGGCTCCGGAGTCCTGTTGCTGGGCGCGGAATCAAACGGCAAGGCATTGCTCATCGCCACAGTTTCCCAAGATCTGGTGAAAAAATTCAAAGCCGGGGATATTGTGAAGCAGGCGGCCCAGGTGGTGGGCGGCGGCGGTGGCGGCCGGCCGGACATGGCCCAGGCCGGGGGAACCCAGCCTCAATTTCTGGGTCAGGCCCTGGAAACTGTGTACCACATGTTGGAAACGAGCTGATTCAATGCGGTTTTTGCTGTCATGACCGCGTATTTCATCCGTCGTCTGCTGCTGGTGATCCCCACGTTTATCGGTATCACCATCATGGTGTTCTTCATCACCCGGTTTGTGCCCGGCGGCCCCATTGAACGGATCATTGCAGAAACCCGGGCCATGCAGATGGGCTGGCAGGGGAGCGTGTCCACCCGGGCCGGGCCCGGGGAGGGGCAGCCCCTTTCCCAGGAACAGATCGAAAAATTGAAAGCCTATTACGGATTTGACAAGCCGGTCCTGCACAGTTATCTGGCCTGGCTGGGCAAGGTGCTTAAGGGAGATCTGGGACGCTCCACCCGGTATCATGATCCGGTGTGGGAAATGATTCGGGACCGGATGCCGGTGTCGTTGTATTTCGGGGGACTGAGTCTGGTGCTCATCTACGGGGTGTGTATCCCGTTAGGCGTGGTCAAGGCGGTTCGCCATCAATCCGGATTTGACACGGTTTCTTCAGTGGTCATATTTACCGGGTATGCAATCCCGGGGTGGGTGGCCGGGGTGTTGATGCTGGTCTTATTTGCCTCGCATTGGGATGTGTTTCCCTTGGGCGGTCTGGTATCCGACCGGTTCGACCAGCTCGGATGGGTTGCGGGCGTCATGGATTTGGCCCGACATACTGTGCTGCCCTTGTTTGCGTATGTGATCGGATCGTTTACGGTCATGACCCTGCTGATGAAAAACACGCTCATGGACAATCTGGCGGCAGATTATGTGCGTACCGCCATTGCCAAGGGGCTTTCCTTTAAACACGCCGTGTTCCGCCATGCCATGCGCAACAGTCTGATTCCCATTGCCACCAGTTTCGGCAACAACATCTCCATTCTGCTCATGGGCTCTTTTCTCATTGAAAAAGTGTTTAACATCGACGGCATGGGACTATTGGGATACGAGTCTGTGGTGGACAGAGACTACCCTGTGGTCATGGGCATTCTGGTGATTTCGTCTTTGTTGTTCATGATCGGAAACATTTTAAGTGATGTGTGCGTGGCCATTGTGGATCCCCGGGTGCGGTTCAAATGAGCTTTTTCGCCCTTAATCCGGTTACCCGCCGCAAATTCAAGCGGTTCATTTCCATCCGCCGGGGATTCTGGTCGTTTCTCATTATTACCGGATTGATCCTTTTCTCCTTTGCAGCGGAACTGTTCATCAATTCCCGGGCCCTGGTGGTGCGGTACCAGGGAACATGGTATTTTCCCACCTATGGCCACATGATTCCCGGCACCGCCTTTGACCGGGACTACCAGTATGAAACCGATTACCGGGAACTCAAACACTTGTTTCAACAGGCGGGCCAGGGAGATTTTGTGATCCTGCCGCCGGTGCCGTACAATCCGTATGAAAATGATCTGCGCCTCAATAAGTATCCACCGTTTCCACCGTCCGTCAAAGACCGTCATTTTCTGGGCACCGACAATGTGGGCAGAGATATTCTGGCCCGGCTGGTGTATGGATTCCGCACAGCCATTCTATTTTCTTTTTTTTTGCTGATGATCAATTACACCATCGGGATTGTCGTCGGATGTGCCATGGGGTATTTCGGAGGGCGGTTTGACTTGTTTTTTCAGCGCATCATCGAGATCTGGTCCAATATCCCGTTTCTGTACGTGATCATTATCGTGTCCTCCATTTTGGTCCCCAGTTTCATGATTCTGTTGCTGATCATGGGATTTTTCGGATGGATCAGCATTACCTGGGTCATGCGCACCATGACCTACAAGGAAAAGGAGCGGGAATATGTTCTGGCGGTCAGAAGCTTAGGTGCTTCCCATTTCCGTATTATTTTCCGGCATATCATTCCCAATACCATTTCAGTGATTGTGACCTATGCACCCTTTGCCATCTCCAGCGGCATTGTGGCTCTGACGTCTCTGGACTATCTGGGGTTCGGCCTGCCTGCTCCCACACCTTCATGGGGGGAACTGCTGTCCCAGGGATGGCAGAATATGGAAGCGTGGTGGATCTCCGCATCTGTGGTGGGGGCGCTGGTGGTGACGCTCATGACCGTCACCTTCACCGGTGAAGGCATCAGGGAAGCCTTTGATCCCAAGCAGCACACCATTTACGAGTAGAGGAAAGCATTTTTTCAA
This sequence comes from Desulfotignum sp., assembly GCA_021737695.1. Classification (GTDB taxonomy): domain Bacteria; phylum Desulfobacterota; class Desulfobacteria; order Desulfobacterales; family Desulfobacteraceae; genus Desulfotignum. The sequence goes on from JAIPDL010000001.1 coordinate 74,820, forward strand.
TTCTCCGGGTTACGCGGTCTACCCGCCCCTGAAGATCAATACACCTTGCGCCGGGAAAACCCTCTGCCCAGGACATTGAAGGTATTTTCCATGATCATGAACGCATCTGCATCAATGTTGAACACAATCTCTTCAATGCGCTTGATCTGGTAAGGGTTGGCCACGGTGAGGATGATCTCTTTGTCCTCACCGGTGTAAGCGCCGCGGCCTTTGAGAAAAGTGGCCCCCCGTTGCATTTTTTTCAAAATTTCGTCAGCAATGGTTTTGGGGTCTTTGGAGATGATCAAGATCATTTTGCGCTGGTTGAACAGACCGATGCAGTATTCAATGGCCTGGGAAGCAACGTATGATGTGGCCATGGAATATAAGATGATGTCTGTGTCCAGATAACCGAAACTGCCGACAAACAGCACAAAATTGAACATAAAGTTATAAGTGCCGATGCGCAGGCTGAACTTCTGATTGAGCAGAATGGAAATGATGTCGTTGCCGCCTCCGGACCCCAGGGACCGGAAAACAACTCCGGCCCCGGCACCCACCAGGGTACCGCCGGCCAGCGCCGCCAGCCAGGGGTCTGTGATATCGAACTGAAAATTCACCAGATCGATGAACACGGTCAGCACACTGGCACCGAACAGGCTGTAATACAGAAACCGTTTGCTGATGAATTTCCAGCCAATGATAAATACCGGTATGTTCAGAATCAGATACCAAATTCCCGGGGTTAGAATGTCCGACCCGTAATAGATCAGCAACCCCAGGCCGGAAAATCCGCCGGTGATCATGCCGTGGGGGATAATGACAGCTTTGATTCCCACCGCTATGATCAGGCTGCCCAAAGTGATGAGAAACAGGTTCCAGGGAATGGAATAGACAACATTGTAGGGTTTCATGGGATTTTCCTCGGTAATATGCTCTGTGAAATGATGACTGAAAAAACAACAAATATACGATCAGATTCCGCAAAATGCAAGAAAAATCCGGGTTCCAGTAATGGCCGCCCGTCGAGCCCTCCGGTTATGTGGTGTCTGGACCGTCGGATGATGTCATTCCGGGCCGAGCAACACATCCCCGGAGGGCGGGTCCGGAACAGACCCACGTTCAGGTTTCAGTTGTCAGGTAGGCACACTGGGTTGAAGCCCGCTATTTCAGATTGTCATCCATTTTGTGCAGTTCCCGCAGAATTCCCAGAGGCGACTGCCCGAATGCCAGGGACTGGATTTTTTTCATGCGCTGGGTATCGTTTTCAAATTTCTTTTTCAGCCGTGCTTCATAGGCTTCCTTGATGGTTTCCACCAGCTTTTCAAATCCGCAGGGTTTTTCCAGTACCTTGAACGCTCCCAGCTTAGTGCATGCCACGGCGGTGTCAATGGTGGCATGGCCCGATAAAATGATGACTTCCAGAAACCGGTGGCTCTGTTTCAGGGTTTCGAGCAACTGCACCCCGTCAATGCCCGGCATCTGCAAATCCACCACAGCCACGTCAAACCGGGCTTTTTGAGACACCTCGATGGCGTCTTCCCCGTTGGTCGCCGGAGTGATGTCAAAAAATTTGAGTTTTAGCCGTTCGGTCAGGGCATTGAGAAATTTTTCCTCGTCATCCACCAGTAACAGATGAATTTTTTCAGTCTCGGTCATGGCTGCCTCCAAAATTTATATGGGTTGGATTTTTTTCTTGTTGTTATTTTAAAGGATGTGTTGTTCCTTTGGATTTTTTTTATTTTCAAGCCCCGGGGATACCGGTCACCCGCCGGCAAATTTGTCTCTCAGGTCTTTGTTTTCTCTGGGAAGAGTCAGAGCCAGTCCGGTGTCGGACTTCGTGAATGCTGCCTTAAGGACTTCTGCCACATCAGCGGTCCGGAAATCCGGAAAATCGGTCAGATCCACGGCCTGGTCATGGGAAAAGATCAGGGTGACCAAGGATGCCTCTGACTCCCGCAGCGTCAGGGTCAGTTCAGCACTGGTGTCCATCGCCCGGTAAAGGGCCCTCAAGGTTCGGTATACCAGGGTCTGGAGCAGAAACGGACTGGTGTCGATGGTGATCTCTGTTCCGGATGGTTCCAGCCGGGTTTTTCTGGCAAAACTCAAAAAGCCGGTCAGTTTGACGGCCAGGGCCAGGGTGTCATGGATGCGGGTCTCTTTGACCGGGTCATCCACGCTGTGGGCAAACTGGTTCATCTGGCGGATGGTGTCAAACCCCCGCTCGATCTCTTCGGCAATGCTGTTGCTGCAGTTTTCCAAAAGACACAGATCAAAGGTCTGGCCCTGCTTGGACAGCTGGGTCAGGTCATTCAAGAACCCGGCGGTTTCGGAAATAATGGCAAAAATGTTTTTCAGTTCGTGGGAAATGCTGGCATTCACGGATCCGAAAAACTGGAGTCCCTGCTTGTGGACCAGGTCGCTGGCGTGTGATGTCATGGTTGATGTTCCCCCTATTATTGGTCAGGATCGAGCCGCTGCCGGATGGTATCGATCAGCGTGTCGATGTTCAGCGGCTTGGCCAGAAAAATATCATTGGATTGATCCGCTATCCCGTTTTGGTCGATGGTTCCGTGCCCGGTCACAAAAATGAATTTAATGTCCGGCAGGTTTTCCAGCAGCTTTCGTTTCAGGGTAAAGCCGCTCATTCCCGGCATTTTCATGTCCAGCACCGCGATATCGTACCGGGTCTGCGCCGCTTTTTCCAGGGCCTGGTCCCCGGAATAGGCCACATCCGCGTCCAGTCCCCGCAGCGACAGTCTTCTGGCCAGCATGTTAATGAATTTGGTTTCGTCATCCACTAGAATAATTTTCATGCGTTACCCTCTTTCCGGTTCCTGACCGGCAGGGTTACAGTGAAGATGGTACCGATACCCTCACTACTTTCCACCCGGACAGTTCCCTGCAGTTTCTTGACCAGGCCATAGGTGATGGACAGACCCAGGCCGGTCCCCATTTTGTCTTTTTTGGTACTGAAAAACGGTTCATGAATCCGCTTGAGATTTTCTTCGGGAATCCCGCAGCCCGTGTCGCTGATCTCAATGCTAACCTTGTTCGGCGGCAGGTACGACACTTTAATATCCAGACATCCGTTGGCTTCGATGGCCTGGAACGCGTTGTTGATCAGGTTGAGCAGGATCTGCTGAAGTTTGCCCCGGTCGGTCTTGATGGCCGGGACATTCGGGGAAATGGCCGTGGTGACGTGGATGCCTTTATATTCGGTTTCCTTTTTGTGAAAACTCAATATTCCGGTGATCAGTTTTTCCACATTCACCGAAGAGATCTGGACATCGAACTGCCGGACAAACCCTAGCAGCTGGCTGGTGATGGTGCCGCACCGGGACACCGCCTCCAGGATGTCGTCTAACAACTCGGAGGTCTCCTGGTCGCTGCGGTGTTCATCCGGGTACTGATACAGGTCCTTGAGATAGCCTGCGGTTTCATTGATCAGGGCCAGGGGGTTGTTGATTTCATGGGCAATGCCCGCGGACAGCTGGCCGATGCAGGCCAGTTGCTGACTCTGTTCCATTTTGAGCATGGTTTCCGCTTTGGCCTGGTCCGCCAGGTACAGCTGGTTCACCATGAATGTGGACACCAGGGTGATAATCACCATCATCACCAGGCAGCACACGCCGATGATCCAGTTGAATGTCTTGCCCAGGTTCAGCCAGGTGCCCATGACATCGGATTTTTTCTTGTGAACCATCAGGATAAACGGGGTGGTGACCGCTTCGGTGGCAATGTAGGAGTATCCCATGATAAACCCGTTTTTCCCGGGGTGTTCAGGCCGGATCACATGGGTGGTGTCTGAATACGGCGGCACTTTCAGCGGCGCCGGGGTGAAAATTTTTCCATACGTGGTGGAAGGTGTCTGAAGGACCCCGGTCCGGTTGATCAGGAAAATGTCGGTGTGGACATTGGTCTTATAGGAGTTCAGCATGCTCATGAGCCGCTGGGTGTCCAGGGTGGCCCGGAGGAGGAAATGCCGGCCGTATGCGGTTTCAGACCTGACTGCAATGATGATGTGGGGGATATCCCGATACCCGGTGAACACTTCGCTGATGAAATTGTCCTTTTCAATGCTCTGGATGAACCAGGACTGGTTTTTATAGTTTTTCCCCTCCAGGTTGAAGGGGCCGGCATAGGCGATCTGGCTGCCGTCTTCATCAATGATGCTCAAATCGGTGAATCCCCCGAATCCCAGTTTGAGGTTACTCAGGATTTTGTCCAGGTGTTCGTTATCGATCAGTGAATAATAAGGCAGTTCATTTACGACAAACTGCAGGGCATTCAACCGCTCTTCCAGAAAAAACCGCATGGACCGCTTGGCATTTGAGGTGACCCGGTCGGTCTGGAGCACCAGTTCCGAATCCACGGACTTCTGGATCAGCTGGTGGTTGATGACGGTGGTGAAAACCAAGGGCGCCAGGGATGTGACGGCCAGGATCATGATGCTGATGATCCAGATGCGGGGATAATTGGAAATGGTCTGAAACGAGGCCAGATGGACATTGGGCCGGTGAAACAGAAATTCCAGCCATCCCTGTTTCCGTATGATCAGCGGTTGCCGGTTCATGTTCCTTCCCCCCGGGGGCGGTTTAGCAGCGTGGTCAGTTTTTCGATGTTCACGGGTTTATGAATGAATTCGGACGCCCCCATTGCCAGGCAAGCAGTTTCATCTTCCCGGGTTCCGTGCCCGGTGATGATAAATACCGGGACGGCCGGATCGATCTCCTTGATGGTTTCCAGTACTTGAGTACCATAGATGTCCGGCAGTTTCAAATCCAGCAGAATCAGAGTGACAGCGCCGGGGTGGGTCTTGATCCATTCCAGTCCGGATTGCCCGTCATAACAGGCATGACAGGTGATCCCCCGAAGCGACAGGCGCCGGCCCAGCATGTCGGCAAATTTTATTTCATCATCAATGATCAGGATGTCAATGTGTTTCATAAATGCAAATTTTAGGTTGACTGTTTAAAAATTTTAATTTATATCTCAATATAAATTTATTTGTTGCATTTGTAAACACTAAAAATGAGTAAAATTAAAAAAATTAAACACTGAAGTGAAAGAGGTTGATGATCCGAAAAGATGATCCCAAAACGTGGGACCTAATTATTGAAAAAAACGCAACTTTTAACGGTTTAACAAGGACCTGAATTATGGCATTTTTCAAAAAATCAAAAAAAGCACCGGCACCGGTAAAGGATCAACGGGCCGCCGCGCCGGATCAGGATTCCGGAGCCGGCCGGGCCGTGTCTGAATCTGAAAAAGAATGCAATAAACGCATTGCCGTTGCCACCTATGAAAGCCAGTTTCCCGAAAAAATGACTGCCTATGCCCTTGAGATGGCAAACCGGATGGGGTGCGGCATCATTGCCGTGAACTGCGCCAATCTCACCCATGACATCACGGAATTTTTTTCCAATGCCCATGATATGGCATTTGATGAGTTCAAGAAAAATTCTGATCGAAATGCCGGGGATTTCCGGACCAAAGCAGAAGAACTGGGGCTGGATTTTTTTCATACTGTGCATTTTTCCAATATCGATAATGCAGTGTCAGCCGTGATCAAGGAATATGGCAACCCCGAGTTTATCATCACGGAAAATCCGGCCGGCACGGCCGGCGCCGGTGCCAAAGCAAAGCCCGGCAAACAGGAGGTCCGCATCCTGCTGGTGGATGACAACCCCAAGTTTCTCAACGCCGTGGCAGACCGGATCCGGTTGCAGGGGTATGAACCCCTCACCGCCTTGAACGGAAAACAAGCCTTAGAAATCATGGAGTCCCGCACGTTTCAGCTGGCCATTATCGACCAGCGGCTGCCGGACATGGACGGCCTGGACCTCATCACCCAACTCAAGGAAAAAGATGCCGCCATTGCCAGTACGCTTCTGACCGGCCACGGGGATTCCAAACTCAAAGAAGCCACTGAAGCTCTGGAATCCGTGTATTTTGAAAAAGAGGACATGGGCAGCTTCTGGGGGTTTTTCAGAAAATTTTTAATTTCCCTGGGACCGTCGGAAGATAAAAAGCCGGTCCTGGCCCGGACATTTTGTGTGTATTCCATAGATTAAGGAGGAAATAATGAGTTTCAGATTCATTTTCAGCATTGTGTTGATTGGTGGGGTCGCCGCGCTCTGCTTTGTTTTCCGGAACAAGAAATAGCAGGTGTGTGTCCTAAATGGGCTGACCGATTTGATCAAAATTTTTGAACGGAGAAATAGTTGAATGACACCGGATATGATATTGACGATGATCGTGCTTGTATTTGTGATCTGTTTGTTTGTCTTTGAATGGGTAAGGGTGGATGTCGTGGGCATCATGATGATGGTGCTATTGCCGCTGATGGGACTGGTGAGTGCCAAAGACGCGTTTTCAGGGCTTTCCAGTAATGCGGTCTGTTCCATTATCGCTGTGATCATCATCGGTGCGGGCCTGGACAAAACCGGGGTGATGAACAAGGTGGCCAAGCCGATCATGGCCCTGGCCGGCAAGAGTGAAAACAAGATCATTCTGTTCATTGCCGGGACCGTGGCCATCATTTCCAGCATGATGCAGAACATCGGGGCGGCCGCCCTGTTTCTGCCCGTGACCCAGCGGATTTCCAAACGCATGGGCATTCCCACCTCCCGGGTGCTCATGCCCATGGCGTTTTGTGCCATAATCGGCGGAACCCTCACCCTGGTGGGTGCCAGCCCCACCATTCTCTTAAACGACCTGATGGTGATTGGCGGGGAAAAACTGGCGCCGTTCGGCCTGTTTACCCAGACCCCCATCGGCCTTTGTCTGGTGGCTTCGGCCCTGATCTATTTCATTGTGTTCGGCCGGTTTATCCTGCCTGCCAGGTCTGGTGAATTCAACCGGGGGGCCTCGGATATGCTGACTTCCGAATACCAGGGCGTCAAAAGCATCGTCGAGCTGCATGTACCGGAAACCGGGAAGATCGGCACCCTGGAGGAACTGACCATTCGGGCCAAATTTCTGGTCACGGTGATCGGCATCAGTTCTTCGGACGGCAGAACCATGAATCAGGTGCCCCGCAGCCATGAAAGCGTTCCCCCCAACTGTGATGTGGCCGTGGTGGGCAAATGGGAAAACATTGAAAAACTGGCCCAGGAATACGGCTGGCAGGTCAAGGACACCCTGGAGACCTTTGCCGATACCCTGGCCAACACCAATGCCGGTGTGGCCGAGGCCGTGGTCTCCCCCCGGTCCGACCTGATCGGCAAGACACTTAATGAGGCCAAGTTCAAGGACCAGTATCAACTTAATCCCCTGGTACTGTTCAAGGGAAACAAGAAAATCTACAGCGGCCTGACCTTCATCCCCCTGAGCCAGGGGGACACCCTGCTGCTCCAGGGCCCCTGGGACCGGTTCCATATCCTGAACAACAAGCCCAAACCCCGATCTCTGGTGTTTGCCTCTCCTTTGGAAGGCGAGATCCTGCGGCCACAGAAAGCGGTCCTGGCTGTTTGTTGGCTGGCCATTGCCCTGGTCCAGATCATATTTTTCAACACCCCGCTGGCCGTGGCGTTGATGTCCGGAGCTTTAGGCATGATCATCACGGGGGTCTTGACCGTGGATGAAGCCTATTCCTCCGTGGACTGGATGACCGTGTTCCTTCTGGGCGGGCTGATTCCTCTGGGGATCGCGTTTGAAAAAAGCGGCACGGCCGCGTTCATCGCCGAAGGGGTCCTGGGCCTGGTGGGAACCCCGGCCCCCATTGTGCTCTTAGCCGTAATCGGGATTATGACCACGTTTTTCACCCTGGTGATCTCCAATGTGGGGGCCACGGTTCTGCTGGTGCCGTTGTGTATGAATATGGCCATGATGGCCGGCGCGGACCCGAGAATGGCGGCCCTGGTGGTGGGGCTGTCCGCGTCCAACAGTTTCGTGCTGCCCACCCATCAGGTCAATGCCCTGGTGATGCGGCCCGGCGGTTTCCGGACCGTGGACTATACCAAGGCCGGTATTGGCATGACTGTGATATTTCTTTGCGTCGAACTGTTAATGATCTATCTGTTTTATGGCATATGATCTGACTGGGTCAGGCCTGCGTTATTGCAGCGCGGGATACCATGCGGTCCGGTTTGACTGAAATTACTTGACCTCGGAAGAAAGGGGATTTACATATACGGTTATCGATGACAGAAATTAAACAACATATCCTTCTGGTGGATGACGAGGAACGACTGCTTAATTCCATGGCCCAGCGGATCGCCTTGCTGGGCCATGACCCCGTCAAAGCCACCTCCGGACTCAAGGCCCTGGAACTGGCGAAAACCACCCGGTTTGACCTGGCCATCGTGGACCTGAAAATGCCGGACATGGATGGGCTGGTCACCATCACCAAGCTCAAGGAGCTGGATCCGGATCTCAGAACCGTGCTGCTCACCGGCTACGGCAGTGACAAGACCCGGCAGGCCACCGAAGCCCTGGGCGCCATGTATTTTGAAAAAGATGCCATGGGCGGGCTGTGGGATGTGATCCGCCAGTCCGGCGGAGAGGGCAATGTGTTTGTCATCCATTCCCCCCCGGCTGACACGGCCACCCCCCTGGAGGCCGACCGGACGGAACTGCCGGGCAAGGGGCTGGCCCGGCTCATCGGCGAAACCCCGGAGATGCAGCGCTTAAGAAAAAACATCCGGCGGCTGTCCGAGCTGGACTGCCCCATTATCATCCACGGGGAACCCGGGACCGGCAAGGAACTGGCGGCCCGGATCATTCACCGGCTGAGCCGGCGCCGGGACCAGCGGTTTCTGGCCTTTGACTGCGGCTGCTTCAGCAGTGATTTCCGGTTTCCGGAACTGGTGGCATCCCTGCATCCCCGGCCCGGAGACGACCCCGCCCCGGACTTTTCCGGCACCATTCTGCTGGACCACATCGAGAACATGCCGGCCCAGACCCAGACGGACATGCTGGCTATCCTGGAACAGAACGCCCCTGATTTTCATATGGATGTGCGGTTTATTGTGGCCACCCAGAAAAGCCTGGGCAAAAAAGTCAGCCAGGGTCGGTTCAACCGGGAACTGTTTCAGCGGCTCCGGGCCATCTCCATTGAAATGCCGGCCCTGCGGGACCGGACCGAGGACATTCCCATGCTGTGCCGGTATTTTCTGGACCGGTTTAACCAGGCGTTTCAAAAAAATGTGACCGGCGTGTCCGATGTCGTGCTGGCCGCGTTTGACGATTATTCCTTCCCCGGAAATGTCCGGGAACTGCAGTATATCATCGAGCGGGCCGTGATCCTGGCCCAGACAGGTTCCATCGAGATCCAGCACCTGCCCCGGCGCCTGTCAACCTTTAAAAATCCAAAGTCCCCGGCCCTGAATGCACCGGATCCGGAGACCCCGGTTCCGGAAAGCGCCAAGTCAGCCCGGCCGTTTCTGACCCTCCAGGAAATGGAACACCAGCATATTCTGGAAGCGCTCAAGACCACGGAAGGCAACAAATCCAGGGCCGCGGAAATTCTGGGGATCAGCAGGGCCGCGCTGTGGCGCAAACTGCGAATCATTTCTCAAAAAGAGGCGTGACTTGTCCGTTCGTGCCTGTGTCCGCCGAATGGCTGCCGTGGGGGTCGGTTTTGCGGTGATGGCCGTTCTGATGAAAAAGGCATGTCTTTTATCCGGGCGGACAACGTAAGCGACCTGCTTCTGGCCCAGGAGTTTGTGACAGCCCGGGACCGGCTGTTCCAGATGCACCTGATCCGGCTTCTGATCCAGGGCCGGACCACAGAACTGGCCGCAGACCAGGCCCGGGACCAGGACATGCGCCTGCACTCCATCGGCCTGGACCGGCTGGCCCGGCAACAGGCCGCCATTCTTAATCCCGGCACGGCCGCCCTGTTTCAGAAATACGCCGACGGGGTCAACGCCTTTATTGAGACGACCCCGGAAGCCCTTCACCTGGAGTTTCGCCTGGCCGGGATCGCCCCGGAACCATGGACCGTCACCGATTCATTAAGTCTGCTGTATTTCCTGGGATATGCCACTGCCGCCGACCTGGATATGGAAATCATCCTCCAGATGCTGATGCGCACGGTGGGGTATGACAAAACCAGGAAAATTTTGCCGTTGAACATTCATCCGGAAGACCCGGATGATACCGGGGAATGGACGGATCTTCCGACGCAGAATCAGCTGTTTTGGATGAAAACAACCGGTCTCTGCCATTTGAAATCCGAAACGAAACACTGAATCTCAAAGATCCGGCGGCTCCGGGCGGGTTTACAAAGCACCAATTTATCGTCCGCGCCACTGAAAGAGGCCCCATTGTATCGGATGTATTTGACAACCTGCCATCCCACCCGCCGGTATCATTGCGGTTTGCACCGGCCGAAACCATGGGGCCTGAAATCGGTCTGGTGGATATTCTTGAGGCAAAAAACAGTGTGGATTAAAAAAACGCGTTAAAACAACTTTCCATGGTCTGTTTGAACTGGGTGTTTGCCGATGATCAGGGTCGGATATGACCCGGTGGCAATGGGGCCGGGTCCACACCTTGTCATTGAGGAATCCTTTTGCACCCAAGGGATGGATCGGGCGGTTGCTGGGAAAGGGTCCCCTGTCCATGGGCGGTTCCGGTTAAACCCTGTACCGGGGGTGGTATGACTTTGATGCCCCGTTTTCCGTGCCCCATTGTGCGTCCCTTCGGATGGTGGTGGATTTTGCCGATACAAATAAAATCATGGCAGTGCTCCCGGGTGGGGTGACAGGCCGAATGTTTCATCCCCACCACAAAGACCAGGTAACATCGTACATGTCCGGTGAAAAAAAAACTGGTGGTTCAGTGATGCGGCGATTAACGGGCATACTGTGTGTACATTGGTACTGATTCCCGGTGGATAAAAAAAATCAAATAAGTCAAGGTTTTTTCATTGTACATTTTTAGAAAAAAACGTATACAACTAAACGTGCTGATGAATAAGTAGAGGTACAGGATGGTATGGTTTTGTTATAAACACTTAGATGAGACAAGGATGTGTATATGAGTTTCAAGGCAAAACTGACGTCCGGGGAACGGGTAATCCTGGCTGAAATGGATACCCCCAAGGGCGTTGATATATCCAATATGATCAGCCATGCAAGGTTTCTTAAATCCCGTGTGGATGCCGTGGTGCTACCGGACTTAGACACGGGTGTCATGCATCTGAATGCACTGGCCGGCGGAGCGGTCCTGACTCAGCAGGGATTGGAGCCCGTAATCCATGTGTACGGCCGGGACAGAAACCGGATGGCGCTACAGGGGGACCTGCTGGCAGCCCATGTGCTGGGGATTCACAACCTCATGGTGGTGCAGGGTGAAGAGATGATCAATGGGGATCACCCGGACGCAAAAATTGTGGATGACGTGGATGAACTGGGTATTCTGAATATGATCCAGACCCTGATGGCCGGAACGGATCTGGCTGGGTTTGAATTGCATGGTAAACCGGAATTCACCCCGGGTATCGCGGCCCCTCCCATTACCGATGAAGATCAGCTGACCCAGGCCGTGGCAGATGCTGGAGCAAAAATTGCTGCCGGTGCCGGATATATCGTTCTTCAGCCGGTGTTTGACCTGGATTTTTATAAAAAGATCATACACGCGTTCTCCTCTTTGAATGTACCGGTGATTGCCTCGGTTTTTCTATTGAAAAATGTTGGAATGGCCCGGTATATCTCCATCAATGATCCCACCTCCCGGTTGTCGGAAGATGTGATCCGGCGGATACGTCAGGCCAAGGACCGTGACACGGAATGCGTAACCATTGCCGGTGAAATGATTCGCAGCCTCAAGGAGATTTCCCAGGGTATCAAAATATCCGCTCTGGGGTGGGAAGACAAACTGCCGGCCATTCTGGACAGCGCCGGGCTGTAGAAAGCAACGTTAACTTAAAAGAGATCCGTGCTGCAGGCATGAGGCGGGTGAGCCTGTCTGAACTGCATACGGATATCCTTAAATGAATAGGTTACTCATGCAAATGAATCAGAATTCAGAAAATATCCTGTCCAAGGACAGGCGTGTGCTGGTAATCGGCGGCGGTGTCGGCGGTATCCGGGCCGCTCTGGACCTGGCCGAGTCCCGGCGCAATGTACTGCTTATAGACAAATCTTATGCCATCGGCGGGTTGATGACCCAGCTGGATCGGACTTTTCCCACCAATAACTGTGACTTGTGTACGGTGTCTCCCCATTTGTCCCAGGGGGGACGGGAAAAATACCTGGAAATCAAACCCATGACCCGTCTGACAGGCCTGGACGGAGAAGCCGGGGCGTTTTCCGCCACACTGATGACCGAACCCAGATATATTGATACGGAAAAATGCACGGCCTGCGGCGAATGCGCCAAACAGTTTCCGGATGCGGTCAGGTTTTCACCGGGGCTGGATCCCCGGGCACCGACCTGTATGCGCTATCCCCAGGCCACACCGTTTGCTTTTTCCATTGACATGAGCAAGATCACCGATGTCGAGGCATTGAAAAAAGTCTGTAAAGCCGGTGCCATTCTGCCGGAAGACCAACCCAGAAAAACCGTCATGGATGTAGCTTCTGTGGTGCTTTCCGTGGGCGCGGATCTGTTTGATCCCAATGTGCTGGACAATTTCGGAGGCGGGCAGTTCGACAATGTGGTGACGGGTCTTGAATACGAGCGGATCATGTCCGCGTCCGGCCCGTTCCAGGGCAACCTGGTTCGGAAATCCGACGGCAAACGGCCCAAAAAAGTAGCCTGGATCCAATGTGTGGGTTCCCGGGGGATCAACCGGGCCGATGTGCCATACTGTTCCAGTGTCTGCTGCATGTATGCCCTCAAGGAAGCCATGGTTACCAAGGAGCGGTTTGGAGAAGACATCGAAACCACGATTTTTTTCATGGATATGCGAACCCATGGCAAAGGGTATGAAGAATATTTCAACCGGGCCAGGGACGAATACAATGTCCGCATGGTGAGAAGCCGGCCCCACACCATCCTGGAAAAATCCGAGACCAAAAATCTGTCCATAGCTTATGCCGTGGAAGACAAATCGGTTCAGCAAAATGAAGAGTTCGACATGGTGGTACTGTCCACAGGATTTCGAGTGAACTGTGAAACCAAAGAACTGGCTCAAAATCTGGGAATCCAGTTGAATGAACATGATTTTGCTGAATCCGATCATTTCAATCCCGTTCTGACCTCCCGTCCCGGGGTCTATGTCTGCGGGGTATATGAAAGTCCCAAAGATATTCCTGAAACCATGGTCCAGGCATCAGCCGCAGCCGCCATGGCCGCCACCAACCTGCCGGTATCACCGGCAGGACTCAATGGCGAAGACATGTTTCCGCCGGAACGGGATATCACAGGAGAAGATCCCCGGATCGGTGTGTTCGTGTGTGACTGCGGATTTGAAATCGGTGGTGTGTTGAACGTCGTCAACGTGCTGGATGCAGTGAAAACACGGCCGGATGTTGTGGTGGCAGAGCCTGTGGGGTATGGCTGCTCGTCAGAGTCCATGGCGAAAATTGAGGCCATGATCACAAAACATAAGCTGAATCGGGTGGTCATCGGCGGTTGCTCACCCCGGACCCATGAAACCAAGTTTCAGGATCTGCTCCGACGGGTGGGGTTGAACCGATACCTGGTGGAAATGGTGAATTTGCGGGATCAAAACACCTGGACCCATATGAATGAGCCTGAAAAAGCCCAGGAAAAAGCTGTCAAACTGCTTCAGGTGGGTATTGCCGGTGTTCGCACCAACCATCCGCTGCGGGAGCATACCCTGCCCATGAATCAGAATGCCCTGGTGGTGGGCGGTGGTATCACCGGTATGACTGCGGCCTTGAAACTCGCGGATCAGGGAATTAAAACCTATATTGTGGAACGGGCACCCTCGCTGGGCGGCCTGGCCCGGTCTCTTCGTAAAACCATTGAAGGGGATGACGTGGCCCCGTTTGTCCAGAATCTGGTGGACGCGGTTACAGCCCATTCCAATATCCAGGTTTTGACCCGGTCCGTGATCGTGGATCACAGCGGTATGCCCGGTTTATTCAAGACCGGCATCCAGACCGGGGTGCGCATGAACTACATGCAGATCAATCACGGCGTGACCATTCTGGCCACCGGGGCGTTGGCCAACCGGCCGCCTCAGTATGGCCTGGGTACCATTGACAATGTCATGACCCAGCTGGACATGGATTCACTGCTGGCGGATGATCCGGAAAAAATTCAGGCCATGGACCAGATAGTGATGATTCAATGTGTGGGATCCCGGGAAGAGGGCAATCCCAACTGTTCACGAATCTGCTGTCAGGCTGCTGTGAAAAATGCCCTGAAAGTCAAGGCAATCAGCCCGGATACCGAGGTGTTTATCCTGTACCGGGATATGCGGACCTATGGTTTTCTGGAAGATTATTACCGAAAAGCCCGGGATCTGGGTGTTAAATTCATTCGCTTCTCCCTGGAAAATCGGCCCCGGGTCCGACAGGACGACGGTGAGCTGGTGGTCGGAACCCATGACTATGTGCTGGACAGTGATATTGATATTGCCGCAGACTGTGTGGTGTTGAGCACCGGTCTGGTGGCTGATGATGAAAACACGGAAGATCTGGCGCTGATGTTTCATCTTCCCCGGACCGAGGATCACTATTTTCTGGAAGATCATGTGAAGCTGCGGCCTGTGGATATGGCCCAGCGGGGATTTTTCCTGGCAGGTACAGCCCATTCCCCGAAAGTGATCCGGGAATGTATCACCCAGGCCCAGGCAGCGGCCGGCCGGGCCCAGACCATGCTGGCCAAAAAAGAGATCAACTTGGGCGCCTGTGTGGCTGTGGTGGATGAGAAAAAATGTGCGTCCTGCCTCATTTGTGTCCGGGTGTGTCCGTTTGATGTGCCGTTTATCAATGCGGACGGTGTGTCTCAGATCGATGCGGACAAGTGCCACGGATGCGGCGTGTGTGCTGGTGAATGTCCGGCCAAGGCGATTCAGCTGCTGGCATATGAAGACGATCAGATACTGGCAAAACTAGACGGCTTATTTGAAAGGTAGAAATCGATGGAACATTTTGAACCTGAAATTGTCGCATTCTGCTGTCATTACTGTGCATACACGGCTGCAGATATGGCCGGCAGCAAGCGGATATCATATCCGTCCAACGTGAAGATCATCCGGGTGCCCTGTTCGGGTAAAGTGGATGCCATTCACCTGATGAAAGCCTTGGAAAAAGGGGCGGACGGTGTATATGTGGCAGGATGTCTGGCAGGTGACTGTCATTTTAAAAATGGAAACGTCCGGGCCGAAGCACGGGTGAACCGGGTGAAAAAACTGCTCACCGAACTGGGCTGGGAACCCGAACGGGTGGCCATGTTCAACATGTCCGCCGGTATGGGTGAAGCGTTTGCCCAAGTGGCCAAAGAGTTTACGGAAACCATAAAAAAACTGGGACCGAGTCCCGGCAGGACCGGGGCCATGGATAAGGCTGCCAGTTGATGTTTACATAATTCTTTCGGAGAAAATATATGATTACAGCAGAACAAAAACCCATACAGGAAATCATCCAGTATATTGCCCCATACAGCAAAATTCTCCTGGTGGGCTGCAATGAATGTGTGACAGTGTGTGCGGCAGGCGGCAGAAAAGAGGTTGGCCTGCTGGCTTCAGCCCTGCATCTGAATCACTTGAAACAAGGCAAAAATATCGATATCAGGGAAATCACCCTGGAACGGCAATGTGATCCGGAATACGTGGAAGAACTGGCCCCGTATATCGACGGCGTAGATGCCGTGGTGTCAATGGCCTGCGGCTGCGGCGTTCAGACTATTGCGGCCCGGTTCAAGAAAACCCCTGTGTTTCCCGCGGTCAATACCCGGTTCATGGGCGCGTCCTTGAGTCAGGGCGTGTGGTCTGAGCGGTGCAAAGGATGCGGTGACTGTGTTTTAGGCATCACCGGCGGCATCTGCCCGGTGGCCCGGTGCTCCAAACATCTGTTCAACGGCCCCTGCGGGGGCACATCCAACGGGCAGTGCGAGGTCAGCCCGGACATCGACTGCGCCTGGCGCCTGATATGGGAACGGCTTAAGGAACTGGGAATGGAATCCCGGTATGAGGAATTGATGGAAGCAAAGGACTGGAGACCTGGTGGCGCCGGCGGACCCGGGACAATTATCAGGGAGGATTTGGCATAATGAAGACAGACAGCAGACTTGAAAAGGTATTGGCATCCGGTGAACTGGCAGTGACCTCGGAATGCGGGCCACCCAGGGGGTGCCGTCCGGAAAAGGTCACGGAAAAAGCGGCCCTGCTCAAGGATCATGTGGACGGCATTAACGTGACCGACAACCAGACCGCCATGGTTCGGATGTCTTCGTGCACCGCCGGCATTCTGATCAAACAGATGGGGCTGGATCCTATCATCCAGATGGTGTCCAGGGACAGAAACCGCCTGGCCATGCAGAGCGAAATCCTCGGGGCGTATTCCTTCGGTATTAACACCATGCTCTGCCTGTCCGGGGACCATGCCAAGTTCGGGGACCATCCCATGGCCCAGGGCGTATTTGACATCGATTCCGTGCAGATGATCAAGATGGTCCAGCAGATGCGTGACAAGAGTCTGTTCCAGGGCGGTGCCAAGATCGACGGACCCCCGAAGATGTTCATTGGCGCAGCAGCCAATCCGTTTGCCGATCCTTTTGAACTGCGGGTCATGCGCCTGGCCAAAAAAGTCAAGGCAGGCGTTGACTTTATCCAGACACAGTGTATTTTTAACCTGGATAAATTTGAAGAATGGATGAAAGGGGTTGTGGACCGGGGCTTAGACGAACAGGTTCATATCCTGGCCGGCATCACACCCATGAAGTCCGTGGGCATGGCCCGGTACATGAAGAACAAGGTGCCTGGAATGGATATTCCGGATGATGTCATCAAACGGCTGGAAGGGGTGCCCAAAGAGCAGCAGCCGGAAGAAGGCATCAAAATGGCCGTGGAAGCCATCGAGCGCCTCAAGCAGGTCAAAGGCGTTCACGGATTTCATATCATGGCCATTGAATGGGAAGAAAAAGTACCCCAGATCGTGGAAAAGGCAGGACTGTATCCAAGGCCCAAGGTTTAGCTGCAGGTGACAAAAACAGTGATAAGGAGATCATAACATGAGCGAACAAAAACTCATTCTGGTGGTGGATGATGACCCGGATCTGGTGGAAGCGGTGTCCATGAAGCTGGAAGCCAAAAACTACCGGATTGCTAAAGCCTATGACGGTGTGGAAGCCATGGATCGAATCAATGAAGAAAAACCGGCCCTGGTGATACTGGATGTCATGATGCCCCGGAAAAACGGGTGGGATGTCTGCGAGGAAATCAAGAATGATGAAGGACTCAAAGACATTGCCGTTGTTTTGTTGACTGCGGTGGCGGATTCTGTGAAAACCACCAGCTACACCCATCATGACGGCAAAACAACGCTGGCCGATGATTATATTCCCAAACCGATCGATCTGGATGAATTGATGGAGATCGTCTCTGATCATTGCGGCTGATCGATCTGCCTTGTCTATCCAGCCTGCACGGGCAAAGACTGTGGATGGCAAAAAAGCCGGTCTTGTTTTTTTGCCATCCGGTCTTTTATTAAAAATGTCTGTGTGTGTTTGAAAAATGGAACCGATTCCTATTAACGGCATTCGTCTGGGGCCTGGAATGGTATGGATAGGCCAGTTTTCACCGGATATCCATCCGTTGACCCCTGTGTGCCAGGTCCTGTCGATTCAGCGGATCAATATGGTTTGTGCCGGGGTGCACCGACAGAAAACCCATTATTATTTTTCCGGATGTGTGGAATCCAGAAACAGAGAGAATGTCGTCCGGCTCCCAGTTGATGATTCAGACATCACCCCTTTGGGATCCGTGACCCAGGTATCTGTCTATCCCCATCGCAATCGGTTTAAAGTACCGGGCATATTGATAGGAATGCTGAGATCGGCCGGGATTCCGTTTCATCATCTGGTGTCCTCTCCGGCAGTGGTCAGTGTGATCATAGATGCCCGTTTTCAGGACCGGGTGATCGCATTACTTGAAAATACATTTGACCTTCCCTGTTCCCATACCCCCTATATCCAGGAAATTGATCAGGATATATCCGCATTGTTGAAAAAATATCCGGAAACCCGGTCCACGTATGAAGAAGAAAAAATCAAGACCTATGGTTTTCAGCTGGTCCGAACAAAGCACTTGCTTTACACGCATGGATTTTTGGATCAACTCATGCAAACCATGCAGACACGGATGCCGCCCATTGCATCAGAAGAAATATTTTATCTGGTGTCGGTGGTGCAGGTGTCCGGACTCATTTATGATGCCTGTTTTGTCGTTGACCCAGACACCACCGGCAATGATGGAGACGGCTTGTCTGTGGACCTGATCACGTTCCACGGCCCTCATTTTGGAGACCGGTATCGAATTTTGCAGACAGCATTGAACTGCCTGGATGTCGCCCGGGTTCCGTTTTTTGTCGCAGCCTGCGCCGGGGCCAGTGTCAGCCTGGTTGTCCCGTCTGGCATGGGAATGGCCGCACAAACTGCGCTGGAAAAAGGATTTGAAGCCCCATGAAAAATGATACGCTACGTCCTCAAGATTTGTTCTGGCGGGTTCGGATTTTTGATGCCCTGTCTTTTCCCTCGGTGATCATTGATCTAGAAAAATGTGTGGTCGGCGCCAACAAAAAATTTTATGACACCTATAAGCTCACACCTGAAGATATTCTAGGCAAAAAATGTTATCATTCTTTTTTATATAAAAACACACCGTGCAAATCCCAGGATTGTCCCATATCCCGGGTCATAGAAAATAAAGAAGCCCATTCATATACCCTGAAACGCCAATACAAATGGGAAGAGCGGGTATTTTCCCCGATTTTCGATGATCACCAGGAAGTGGTGTATGTGCTTTCCAGTATCCGGGACATTACAAGAACCAAATCCTTAGAAAATCAGTTGATCGGCGTGAAAGAATTTATCACACGGGTCATTTATTCATCTGCCAGTGCCATTGTAGCTGCAGACCGGTCCGGCCGGATTGAACTGATGAATTCCGTGGCCAAAGAACTGTTCGGTGCCTACAACGGAGGGGAAGGAACCATAACGCATACGGAACAGCTGTATCCGCCGGGTAAGGCCAAGGAAATTATGCGGATGCTCAGGGATGAAAAAATCGGGGGCAGGGGCAAGCTGATCATTCCAAAAACCACCATTGTCAATGCCAAGGGAGAAGAAGTGGAAGTGGAGATGTCGGCTGCCATCATTTATGATGAAAACGGCAGTGAATCAGCTACCATGGCCATTTACAACGATCTCAAAGACAAGATCAAAGTGGAAAAAGAGCTGAAAAAAACCCAGAAACAGCTGGCCCAGTCTGAAAAAATGGCGTCTCTGGGTCAGCTGGCTGCAGGTGTGGCCCACGAGATCAACAACCCGCTTACCGGGGTTTTGTTTTATGCCAGCCTGTTGCTGGAACGACCGGACCTAGATGACGATGCCAAAGCCGATCTCACATATATCGTGGAAGATGCCAACCGGTGCAAAAATATCGTGAAAAGCCTGTTGGTCTATAGCCGGAGTACCGATTCCAACAAACGTATTGTGCATATCAATGAAATTGTGGACCAAAGCCTCAAACTGGTTCGTGATCAGAAAAAATTTCGCAACATTCAGGTCCGGCGGTTTCTGGCCGATGAGATGATGCTTATTCATGCGGATGTCAGTAAGCTCAATCAAGTGATCATCAATCTGATCATCAACGCGGCGGACGCCATGAAAGGCAACGGCAAAATTTCGTTGTCCACATACCGGGACAAGCCCAACAAAAAAGTGTTTCTGGAGGTGAAAGATACCGGAGAGGGGATTCCCAGAGAAAACCTGTCCAAAATTTTTGATCCGTTTTTCACCACCAAGGAAGTCGGAAAAAGCACGGGGTTGGGACTGAGCATTGTCTATGGTATTATTGAAGAACACGGGGGACGTATTTCAGTCAAAGAAACCGGTACCAAAGGCACCACCTTCATTATTGAATTCCCCATGTATGTGCCCAGTGAAGACGGCCCCCATTTTTGTGATCCCCCGGGATCTGCATGATTGTATCGAGTTAAAAAATTGAACAACAGGATGGAACAAGCGATGTCAGATACAGATAGGGAAGCGGTAGAGAAAAAACAGATAGCGAACGCAGCTCAGGAAACAGTGACGGATGCGTTTTCGTTTCGGCCAAAAGTCCTGGTGGTGGACGATGAAGAGCGGATTCAGAAAGCCTGCCACCGGCTGCTGACCCAGGAAGGCTGTGAGGTGGCCCTGGCGGATAATGGTATCAAAGGGCTGAAAATGATCGAGGATGCCCATTTTGATATTGTGTTGCTGGACCTGATGATGCCGGGCATGTCCGGCATGGATGTTCTGACCGGTATCAAGGCCCGCCATCCAGACACAGTTATCATTGTGATTACCGGATATGCCACCCTGGAGCATTCCATTGAAACCATGAAAAAAGGGGCGTTTGATTTTTTGTCCAAACCGTTTTCCCCCCAGGAACTGCGGGTGGTTATTTCCAAGGCCATTGAATTCATCCGGACCCTACAGGACATTGCCAGCGAAAAAACACGGATGCGTGTAATGGTCAATACCTTAAAAGAAGGGGTGCTGACCACGGATCATCAAAAAAGCATTGTTCTGGCGAATCCGGCATTTTTGAACATGATCGGATCCAAAAATCGATCTTGCATCGGCCGGCATGTCAACGACATTGTCACGCATCCCCGGATTCTGGAAATGATCGATCAGGCCCTTGCCCAGACATCCGGGCATTTTTCAGAAATTACTGACGAGTTGAACCAGATCTCGGAAGACAGCAAAGAAGAAAAAATTATTGGCATTCGCTGTTTTCCTTTCAGGGACCGGCTTGATCGGAACCTGGGGGCGGTAACAGTGTTCCATGACATCACCACGCTGAAAAAAATGGATCAGCTTAAATCCGATTTTGTTTCCATGGTGGCCCATGAAATCAAAAGTCCATTGAACTCTATTCTCATGCAGATGAAAGTGATTCTGGACGGTCTGGCCGGAGATTTGACGGAAAAACAGACTGAAATACTGAAACGCAGCGCCGACAAGATCACGTCTCTGGCCCAGCTGGCATCGGAACTTTTGGACCTGTCCAAAATAGAGTCCGGGCTCATCAACCAGGAAAGAGAAACCCTTGATCTGGGACAATTGATTAAGGATCAGGTGCAGTTCTTTAGGGATCAGGCGGATGGCAAATCTTTGAAACTGACCCAGAAACCCGGCCCGGACGGGCTGTCGGTCATAGCCAATCGCACCAATATCGAAGAGGTGGTGTCCAATTTGATTTCCAATGCCATCCGGTATACACCATCCAACGGAAAAATCGATGTGTGGTGTGACCAAAGTGATGACTGTGTCAACATTCACGTGGCTGATACCGGTCTGGGAATTTCCGAAGAAGACAAAACACATATTTTTGACCGGTTTTACCGGGTGAAAAACGAGCAGACCCGGTTCATCAACGGCACCGGCTTAGGCCTGGCCATTGTCAAAAGTATTGTGGAATCCCACCATGGCACCATCTACGTGGAATCCGAACCCAACCAGGGCAGTCACTTCACCATTTGCCTGCCGAAACCGGAGTAAGACCTATGAAAAAAAGCTGCGATATGTTTTCCATTGACAAGACCGTTGTCCTGTTGGTGGATGTTCAGGGGAAACTGGCCCGGATGATGTGTGACAAAGAGACATTGTTTGATTCTCTGGAAATTTTTATCAAAGGAATGAAAATTCTGGGGATTCCCATTCTCTGGATGGAACAGATTCCTTCAAAACTCGGACCGACTGTGGATGAAATCCAGCAGTTAATGGCAGAAGAGACTCCCATTGCAAAGGACAGTTTTTCCTGTTGTAATGAGCCGGGTTTCATGGAGAAATTTGAGGCTTTGTCCCGGAGCCAGGTGCTGGTCACCGGCATTGAAACCCATATTTGTGTATTCCAGACAGTCCGGGATCTGGTTGTCAAAGGGTGTGACGTGCAGGTAGTATCGGACTGTGTGTCTTCCAGAACCCAGGAAAACAAAGCCGTGGGTCTTCAGCGGATTGTCCAGGCCGGGGCACAGATTACCTCGGTGGAGATGATTTTTTTTGAATTACTGCAACGGGCCAAAGGCGACCATTTCAGGCAAATTATTTCTTTGATCAAATAATTGTGGCACATACATAAAAATTATATTTGACAATAACGCATGTTTTGCCTATTTTTAAAGGATTCATTTCATTTGCGTTGTTTTTGATACGGATGGATCATCGACCTGACAGTGGTTTTCACCTATTTTCAAGGAATATTTCATGGGGCGGGACGCAGGCGTTTCAAGACAGACCCGGGAGACAAAAATTGAAATCCACCTGAACCTGGACGGGTCCGGCCGGGCGGATATTTCATCAGGCATCCCTTTTTTCGATCACATGCTGACCGCGTTTTGCGTGCACGGCCGGTTTGATTTGAAACTGATGGCCACCGGGGATCTGGACGTGGACCTGCACCACACTGTGGAAGATGTCGGACTGGTGCTGGGTCAGGCCCTGTCTGATGCGCTGGGAGACAAAACAGGCATTCAGCGGTTCGGTGACAGCTGTGTGCCCATGGATGAAGCCCTTTCCCGGGTGACCATCGATCTGTCCAACCGGCCGTATCTGGTCTACCATTTTCCAGATAACCTGAAATCAGGTACCGCGTTTGATGCACATCTGGCCAAAGAGTTTTTCCAGTCATTCTGTGTCAAAGGCGGGTTTAACCTGCATATCAAGACGGATTACGGGGTGAATGAACATCATGTGCTGGAATCCATGTTCAAGGCCATGGGCCGGGCCCTTCACCAGGCCACCCGGAAGACCGATTCCGCCGGTCGGCCCCTTTCCAGCAAAGGGATGCTCTAAACCTTATTCAGATACCAAAAAGGCAAGACTTATGCTCATCATACCCGCAGTTGATATTAAACAGGGAAAATGTGTCCGCCTGCGCCAGGGGCGCATGGAAGACGCTACCGAATATGCAGCCGATCCGGCGGTCATGGCAGTGAAATGGGAATCTTTAGGCGCGCAATGGATTCATGTGGTGGACCTGGACGGTGCGTTTGCCAAATCTGTCATGAATTTTGACAGTATCACTTCCATTCTGGATCATGTCACAGTCCCCATTCAGGTGGGCGGAGGCATCCGGGATATTTCCACCATTGAAAAATATTTGAAAGCCGGGGTTTCCAGAGTCATCATCGGCAGTGAAGCTGTGTACCGGCCGGAATTTGTCAGGGATGCCTGCAAGCGGTTCCCAGGAAAAATCGTAGTGGGGATTGATGCCAGAAACGGGATGGTGGCGGTGGAAGGCTGGAGCCGAACCTCTGAAACCCGGGCCGTGGATCTGGCCAAATCTTTTGAATCCTCGGGGGTGGCTGCCATCAATTTTACCGATATCCACAGAGACGGCATGCAGACCGGACCCAATATTCAGGAAACTGCATCCCTGGCCCGGGCAATTTCCATCCCGGTGATCGCATCCGGGGGGGTGGCTACCCTGAAAGATATTGAAAACATCTGTGAGATCGCCCGGTTCGGAGTCACCGGTGTCATTACAGGACGAGCACTTTACGAGGGCAGCCTGGATCTGAAAGAAGCCATACAGATTTCAGCCCGGGCATAATCATGAATTCCGGTGATTGACAATTCAGGTTTTATACCTATTTTCAGGTTTTATAGCAACACTGTTTTTGACATTTTGGAGCCTTCCCTGAAGCGATGCTTATTCCTGAAGAAAAAATTTCAGAAATTCTACACTCATCCGACATTGTGGATATCGTATCAGAATCGGTGATTTTAAAAAAATCCGGCCAGAACTATTTCGGGCTGTGCCCGTTTCATTCCGAGAAAACCCCGTCGTTTTCCGTGAATCCGGCCAAACAGATTTTTCACTGTTTCGGATGCGGTGCCGGAGGGAACAGTCTGTCTTTTGTGATGAAATATCACGGACTGTCTTTTCCGGAAGCCGCCAAAATGCTGGCCAGAAAATACAATATCGTGATCGATACTCAACATCTGGATCCGGCCAGAAAAAAACAACTGGCATTGAAGGAAACCCTGTTCCGCATCAATCAAAAGGTAATGGCCCATTATGAAGCACGCCTGCGCCAGGCACCTCCCGGTCAAGCCGCCCGGCACTATCTGGAAAACAGAGGTATCACGGCAGCCACTCTGGATGAATTTCATCTGGGGTTTTCCGTGGATCAATGGGAAGATGTGGTCGGTTTTCTGAAAAAAGCACGCATCTCCCGGCAGGCAGCACTGAATTCTGGGCTGGTGGTTCCTCGAAAGAATCAATCCGGATTTTATGATCGGTTCCGCAACCGGATCATGTTTCCCATTTTTGATATCAACATGCAGGTGGCGGGGTTCGGGGGCCGGGTCATGGACGATCAAATGCCCAAATATATGAATTCACCCGAAACTCCGGTGTACAGCAAAACCCGGATCCTGTACGGACTGCATGCCGCCAAAACCCACTGCCGCAATGCAAAGGTCGTGCATATTGTGGAAGGCTATTTTGATTTTCTCACGTTATTCCAGAACGGAATCAAAAACACGGTGGCCACCCTGGGCACCGCCTTGACCGCTGAACATGTGCGGATTCTCAAGGGATATGCCCCTGCCATGGTGCTGGTTTTCGACTCGGATGCCGCAGGGATACATGCGGCCCGGCGCAGCATCAAAACCTTTCTGAACGAAGGCGTGGACACCCGGATCCTGATTTTGCCCACAGGGGATGATCCGGATGCCTTTGTATTGAAACACGGTCCGGATGCGTTTCTGGACCTGGCGGCCCGGGCCCGGTCGGTGATGCCGTTTTTGCGGCAGGTGGCCATGGATACCCATGGATCTTCCGTGGCGGGACGGGCACGGGTTCTGGCTGATTTGATGCCGTATATAGCCGATATTCAGGACAGTGCGCTTCGGTCTTTGCATGTCAACGAACTGGCAGAAACCCTGAATATTGATGAAGCGGCTGTACTGGAAAAAGTCCGGGAACAGGTGATCAAAAGCAAGACAACGCTGGATCGGCATCCGGATATGGAGCTATCGGATCCTGAGCTGGCTTCAGATCCCCGGGAGCGGCAGCTGCTGTCTCTGATGCTTCAGTGGCCCCAAATTATTTCAGATGTGGTGAAATCCGGGGTACTGGATCATTTTTATTCTCAACAGCTGTGCCGGATCGGTCGCATCATGGTTCAGGCCGATCCGGCCCCGGATGCGTTCGTCACCCGGATCATGACCCGAATGGAAACAGATGCGGATCGGGAGCTGATAGCCTCTTTGGCCATGACTGACGGAATGGATGATAATACGGATCTCAAAGATTCCGCTGCAGCCATTATTCAGCGGATTATCCGGATCAGAAAAAAAAAAGACAGTGGATTGACAGAAAAAATCAAACGTGCGGAAAAAGGCTGTGACACCGACTTGATGGAGTTATTGAAATTAAAACAGCAGGAAATTCGACAATTACATAATGGTCAATAACGTTTAGCCTTAGGGAGGCGTTTTATGGCAGATAAATCAATATCATCCGAAGAGAGCGGGATGATCGGCAAAGCGGAAATGGAAAAACTCATTGAAAAAGGGAAAAAAGCCGGCACACTCTCTTTTACTGAAATCAATGATGCCATCTCCGGTAATTTAAAGACCCCGGAACAAATTGAGGATATTGTGGATCAATTCAAGGAACTGGGCATCACCCTGGTGGATCTTGATCCTTCGAAAAACAAACCTGCCGGTACCCGGTCATCGGATCGGACCGGGGTGAAAGCCAAGGGAAAAAAAGAAAAACTCCGGCCGGAATTGAAACACCGGAAAAAGCCGGCAGGAGATAAAAAAGATCCCTTTGCCTCAGTCCGGGAACGGGCGGATCTGGAGTTTGGTGCAGTCACGGACCCGGTCAAGATGTATCTCAAAGAGATGGGCATGGTCACGCTTTTGAGTCGGGAAGGTGAAATTGAAATTGCCAAAAAAATCGAAGTGGGTGAACGGGATGTATTGCGGGCCATGCTGGATTGTCCCATCTCTTTGAACACCATTTTTTTGTACGGAAAAAAAATGGAACGGCGGTCCATGCGTCCCAAACATGTCTTAAGGGATGTGGATGAAGGGGATGGGGTGGTGGATGAAACCTCAAAACAGGAAAAATTTCTGGAATCTCTGGCAGTTATCAAACAAATTCATGAGTCCAGTCAGGACAGACGAGATCAGCTTTACGGGCTGAGAAAATCCACCAAAAAATATCAGACATTGCATCAGGAAATCAACGAAGGCACAGAACAGATCTTTGAAGAACTCAAACGCTGGCGGTTTGAATCCAATGTCATGGACACCATTGAAAAAAGCATCCGGAATACCATTGTCTGGTTCGATACTGTGGATAAACTGCTGGAAAATTGTGCCAGAACGTTCAATGTGATGAAAGACACCATGCTCAAACAGGCATCAGACCCGGAAAAATTTGTCCAGTGGGTCACCGCCCGATCTGATATGAGTCAGGAACGGGCACTGCTGCTTCATCAGGATATTCAGGCGGTCATGGATCAGGTGGCATCCAAAAAAGCGTTGATCAAGGGAGATGCCGATGATTTGCGTGCCATTACCCAGGGCATTGACAAAGGGCGGAGAAATGCGGATTTTGCCAAACGGGAACTGGTGCGGGCCAATTTGCGCCTGGTGGTGAGTATTGCCAAAAAATACACCAACCGGGGATTGCAGTTCCTGGACCTGATCCAGGAAGGCAACATCGGGTTGATGAAAGCAGTGGACAAATTTGAATACCGCCGGGGATACAAGTTTTCCACCTATGCCACCTGGTGGATCCGTCAGGCCATCACAAGGGCCATTGCCGACCAGGCCAGAACCATCCGGATTCCGGTGCACATGATCGAGACCATCAACAAATTGATCCGTACCTCCAGGTATCTGGTGCAGGAAATGGGTAAGGAGCCGTCTCCGGAAGAAATTGCCGAAAAAATGGAAATTCCCATTGACAAGGTGAGACGGGTGTTAAAAATCGCCAAAGAACCCATTTCTCTGGAAACACCCATCGGAGAGGAAGAGGACAGCCATCTGGGAGATTTTATCGAAGACAAGAAATTTTCCATTCCATCCGAAGCTGCCATTGATTTCAGTCTGGCGGAACAGACCAGAAAAATTCTGGCCACGCTCACGCCCAGGGAGGAAAAAGTGCTGCGCATGCGTTTTGGCATCGGGGAAAAATCAGATCATACCCTGGAGGAAGTGGGCCGGGATTTTACCGTGACCCGGGAAAGAATCCGGCAAATTGAGGCCAAGGCATTGAGAAAACTGCGGCATCCCACCCGGAGCAAGAAATTGAAGACCTTTATAGAAAATTAAATATTGACTTGTGCAACGGTTTACTATAGATAATTAAAGTTTGTTTGTTTGCCATGGGGAATGGGCCTATAGCTCAGTTTGGCAGAGCCACCGGCTCATAACCGGTCGGTCCCTGGTTCGAATCCAGGTGGGCCCACCAGACACATCCGGCAGTCAGACATAAAGCAGCGCTAAAAAATAAAAAACTGTGGTATAAACCGTATGGATGAACAATCAAACACAAATGAGATAAGCAAAGGGGGGCAGGTCCAGCATGACATGCCTGTTGAAAAGACAACCCGGGCAAGACAAATCCAAAGCGTGGCAACCAGCCACGCTTTTTTTGTTTTAAGGCCGTTGAATTCATGAATCCCACTGTCAAACAACTCCTGTCGCTGATCGATACAGACATTGCCCCCTGGCACCTGGCAGAATCCTGGGACAATTGCGGGCTGTGTGCCGGAAATCCCGAATGGCCGGTTCAAAAAGTGCTGGTCGGGCTTGATCCGGGCATGCCGGTACTCCAGGCGGCTCAACAATGGCAGGCAGATATGATTTTGACCCATCATCCATTGTTCATCACACCGGAAAAAACCATTGATTTCAGCGTGATGCCCGGTTTGGCCATTGCGCTGGCCGCCACCCGGAAAATGGCGATCGTCTGTGCGCATACCAACCTGGACAAGGCAGAAAAAGGGCTGAATGATTATCTGGCCGACCGATTGAACATCACGGTTACCCGGGCACTGGAAGCAGATAGTCCGGAACTTTCTCCTTCAGCTGCCCTGACTGGCCTGGGGCGGATCGGAACACTACCGGCACCGGTTTCTTTGACCCGGGTGGCAGATCAAATCAAATCGCAGTTAAACGTGCAACCGGTCCGGGTGGTGGGGGATCCCGATCTTGTTATCCATGATATTGCAGTGTGTTCCGGTTCCGGCGGCGGTTTAATTCCCGCATTTCTGACATCCGGTGCCTCCGTGTATGTGACCGGAGATATCAAGTACCATGAAGCCCGTCTGATCGAATCCCATGGCAAGGCATTGATTGATGTGGGACATTTTGCTTCAGAAATCATTGCAAAGGACCTGTTGACCCGCCGATTGAATCAGGCGGTTTCCCGGGCTGGGTTTTCTCTGGAAATCCGAGCATTTGCCGGGGAAACAGATCCATTTGTATCCATATAAGGACGTTTTATGAATCAGACATTGAAAAAAGAGATTGACACCTTGGTCCAGCTTCAAAAAATTGAGTTGGAAATGAACCAGTTGCGGCAAGCCGTGGAAAAAGTTGAAAATGAAAAAAAGGACCTGGCCGTCAGGCTGACTGCATTTGAATCCGCCCTGGATGCTGAAAAGCAGGCGCTGGAACAGATTCAGCAACAATGCACAGACTTGGAAAAAGAAATTCAGGTGGTGAATGACCGGATCATTAAAAGTAACGAAACCTTGAGAATGGTCAAAACCAACAAGGAATACCAGGTGCTGCTCCGGGAAGTGGATGACAACAAAAAGCGAAAAAACAGCCTGGAGGATCACGTGTTGACCTTGTATGAACAGCGTGAAGCCGCGGAAGTCCAAGTCAATGAGTCCCAGGCTCAGTTTTTACAGCTAAAAGAACAGGTTCAAGCGGAACAGGCGAAAATTGATGAGCAAACTTTAGGAGACAAGGAACGGCTTTCCGAACTTGAAGAACAGCAGCAATCCATCGGCAAGTCTCTGGATCCAGTGCTGCTGACCCGGTTCCGGCGAATTGCCAAAATGAATCAGGGACAGGCAGTGGCCCGCGTCAGCAATGAGACCTGCATGGGATGCTTCATGAATGTGCCGCCCCAGCTGTGTATTGAGGTGCAACGGGGAAACCAGATGATCTCCTGCCCCCAGTGCAGTCGTATACTTTACCATATTGATGAATGATGAGACGTTTCGGTCTGACCGGACCAGATGATCGCCGGGTCGACCCAGTCGACCGGGAGGAAAGTCCGAACACCACAGGACAGGACGCTCCATAACGTGGAGTCACGGTGACGTGAAGGAAAGTGCAACAGAGAGTAGACCGCCGGCAGCCCCTGGCTGTCGGTAAGGGTGAAACGGTGCGGTAAGAGCGCACCAGTTTTCCGGGTGACCGGAAAAGCTTGGTAAACCCCGTCCGGTGCAAGACCAAATAGGGAAACGCTTGAGGGCGGTCCGTCCGAAGTTTCCGGGTAGGTTGCTTGAGGGGTACGGCAACGTACACCTTAGATGAATGATCGTTGACCGGGTTTCGGGCAACCGGATCCGGTAACAGAATTCGGCTTACGGGCCGGTCAGGCCGAAACTTTTCAAAACCAGAAAACTGAAACTGCCAAAATTGTGTAAACCATGATGGATACCTGTGATATTACCTTTCTGGAAAAAGCCAATATTTTTTCATTTGATTTTCTCAAATGCATCCGATTCATTGACTCCATTGAAGATGACACCTATCTGTTCACCAAAAAATTGTATTCCAAACTGATCACCAACTCCCATATTCTGGAAGATTTTTTGGATTTTCACGGGGCAAAAAAAAATTCAGAATGGCTGTATTACCGGGAATTGTGCGCCCTGGTCCGGCATTTGTCTCTGGCCTGCTATTCCCAGCGGCATATTCTGAACCGCCTGTCTTTTTACCGACTGGGCAGCCATCCTTTGGACCTGTTCAAGCAGGAAGCCACCGATACCCTCCAGATTCTTCAGGATTCCTTGAAACTGACGGCCCCGGTGATTCTGGCTGAAGCCCGTCGGCTGGACATCACCATCCCCGGTTCCCGGTACAGTCTGAATTTGTTTCCCGGAATCACCTCCACCCAGCACCTGAATCACAATATTGATGATTTTACGGCCAAGGACAATCAGAAAAATAATCTGACCCGAATTTCCAGTGAATTTCTGGATGTGATCAAGGCGTTTGATCAGCTGTCGTTTTATGAACGATATGATTTAAAAGATATACATAAACTGGTACCCGAAAAAATCAACGAGGTCATTATCCGCAGCTTTGAAATGCGGATACACAATATCCAGTCCTCTTTTGATTCCTATGTGGTGAAAACCCCGTGCGAGGAAGAAAATATTCTTCTGGAACAGCTGCGCAGTCATTTTTCCATTGTGTTTCACATCCTTCAGGTAATGGGACGTTTGTTGCATTTTTATGAACGCCATCTGTATGACGTCGGGTTCAAGGATGTGTACATGCGGGTGAGACAGTCTCTGGCCGAACTGATCGATCCGGATGTACTGCTGGATCGGGCCGTAAATTTCTGTCTGTTTTATGCATGGAAATTTTTGTCCTCGGGAAAACAGGTGGCATCCCAGATCATGAACCAGAACATGGAAACCGGATCCATTGAGGTGAGCATTCCCATGGACCGGGGGTTTCACAGCCGGCCCAGCCTGCTGGTGGCAAAAATTGTCCAGCATTACGGCGGAGAGGTGGTTCTGCACGTGGGGGAAGACCGGTTTGATGCGTCTTCGGTGCTGGATATTCAGTGGGCCGGGGGAAAGATCAAAAAAGAAAATTATCAGACCGTGATGTTTTCCGGTGATTCCAGGGCGTTGAACGATCTGGTGGTGCTGGCTGATGTCAATTATGGTGAAGACCATATGGGCAAAGGCATCCCGCTGCCCAAACAGCTGTCTTACCTGAGTTGATTCATGACCGGTATTCAATGCATCCCGATTGTTGTGGCCGCCGGGCAGGGCACCCGCATGGGCGGTCAAACCCAAAAGCAATACCTGGTTCTGGATAAACGGCCGGTATTGATCCGGACCCTGGATCAGTTTGACCGGCATGCAGGCATGGACCGGATCATTCTGGTGATTCCTGAAAAAGATGTGGATACCTGTCGGTTACAGATGATTACACCCCGGCAATTCACTTGTCACGTCCATCTGGTTGCCGGAGGAAAGACTCGCCAGACGTCGGTACAAAACGGGATTGACATGGCCATGGCACTGGTCCGGGATCCGGCACGATGTCTGGTACTCATTCACGACGGGGTCCGACCCTTTGTGCCTCATTATCTTATGGATCAGCTTATGCAGAACGCTGTAGAGACCGGGGGATGCATCCCGGTGCTGCCCGTGACTGACACCCTCAAGCAGGTGGATATCCGGGGGCAAATCGTAAAAACCGTGGATCGAAGCCAAATGTTCAGGGCACAGACGCCTCAGGTGTTTCGTCTGGATCTGATCTCCCAGGCTGTAACCCATGCCGTTGAAACCGGGTTTGAGGGAACCGATGATGCTTCGGTCATGGAACATGCCGGGTTCAAGGTTGAAACCATTCCCGGAGATCCCGCCAATATCAAGCTGACCACCCCCCATGATCTGTTGCTGGCCCGTCATATTCTGGCTCGGCAAAAATCAGGCGATCCGTCTTAATCTTTGGTTCCTGCGTTTCCCTCCTATTTCGGATCAAATCGTTTGACACCCCAAACACAGATTGGTATATTTTTTTTATCAGGATCAAGATCTTTTTCAAACTCACCGTCAGGCGGATGTCTGGCACTGTCGATACCCGGGGAGGACAATATGGCTGCCAAAATAAAGGGGAATGCCTTACTGGAACACGTGGATGCAGTGAAAAAAGGAAAAAGGGCATTTGAAGATGCCTTCCAGGGGGTTTCCAGAATGATTCTGGATGCGGGAATTCAGAAAATCACGGTCAAGGGAAAATCCACGTATCAATTCAATCTGTTCAGCCAGGGGGAAAAACACCTGGTGGGCATGTATGACGAAATCAACGCGTTTGTCTCCTTTGTCAAGGATGCGTCGGAAGGAGGATCGTCCAGGGAGATGGCATTCGTGCTGGTGGGCGAGCCGGGAAACGGCAAAACCTTTTTTGTGGATTACCTGTGTGACCGGTACCGGGAATTTTTATCCATTGCTGAAAACCAGAAATTCACCTTTCGGTTCACCCATCTGGATCAGGTGGGAGGATATGGTCAGATTCAGTTTATTGAATCCCAGACCTATGAAGATCCCATGATCCTGGCCATGAGCCTGGAGACCACCAAAGACCGTTCCATGGAATTTTTGGCAAAAAAATTTAAATTCTCGGATCACCAGATCGAACGTATTTATGCCAAATACCGCCCGCTGGGAGCCTGTTCCGCCTATATCTGGAACCAGATCCGGGAGTTGTGCGACAATGATATCGAAAAAATGCTCTCTTTTGTGGAGATTACGCCGGTGCCGCTCATCGAAAGCTTAGGCACTATCACGGGAAAATATCCGGCCAAAGACAAGATCACATCGTCGGCTGTGGACCTGATCGGCGAAGAATCCATCCAGCGGCTGTTGCACATCACCGATACCAACAACCCGTATCGGTTCGATCTCAGACGCGGGGCCCTGGCCCGGGTGGCGGGCGGCGGGATCCATTTTGCCGATGAAATCTACAAGAACAAAAAAGATCTGGTCCAGGTTTATTTAGGGGTCATCCAGAATCGGACTATTGAGCTGGACGGGTTCAAATGGCCCATTGACACATTGATTATCGCCACCAGCAACAATTCCGAGTTTGACACATTTTTGTCCGAAAGAGAAGAGGCCCCCATCGTAGACCGGTGCCGCATCTGCTATGTGGCCCACAACACCGATTACAAAATACAAAAGACCCTGACCGAATACGCCATCGGCAAGGATGTGAAGCGGTCTTTAGACCATGAGATCCTTCATCAGGACCCCAATCTCAACTATGCCGCCTCCGTGGCCGTGGTGCTGACGCGGTTGCCCAGGTCTGAAAAACTGACCCCGGTGGAGACCTTGAAACTGGCAGCCGGTGAAGTGGCGGGCGAAAAGAGCCTGAAAACCCTGGCAGAACTGATTGACACGTTGAATCAGGATACCGATATCACCAAACGGTTCGGTCAGAAAGGGCTGGGCCAGCGGAACCTTGGCAGAGCGGTTCAGCTGCTGCTGGAATCATCGGAAACCAATGAAGGCAAGTGTATGTTTGCCCTGGATATTTTTAAAGCCCTGGAACGGACCGTACTGGATTATGTACAGGAACCGGGTGATCGGGCCAAATACATGGAAGATCTCAAAATCGCCAGAGGGCTTTACCGGGAACGGATCATGACCGAAATGTTTAATGCTTATATGGACGAGCCGCTGGCCATAAAAAAAGATGTGCTCAATTATGTGAACATGATCATCGGGGTGGATGCGGAACAGCTGGGGCCGGACATGATGTGGAAATACAAGGATCCCCAGACCGGTGAACTGAAAGCCCTGAAAATCGATGAGCGGTATATCAAGAATGTGGAGGAACGACTGGGGCTGAAGACCGAAGAACAGCGGGCGTCTTTCAGAAATTCCGTCCGTAAGATCTATGGCCAGAAATTGTCGGTGGATCCCAATTATGATTTCATGGACAACCTGGAACTGGTCAAGGCCATTACCGATGTACGTCTGAAATCCGATATTGCCGGAGCCGGGTCTCTGGTGGGAGCCCTGGCCAACCGGACCAATGAGGAAAACCAGAAACTGTATGACCGGATGATCACCACCATGAACGAAAAACTGGGATACTGCCGGACCTGTGCCCAGAAAACCATTGAATATTTTTGCAGCCAGGAAGATGACAATTAAGCAAAGGGGCTCCTCATGATCACCCTGGACGAACTCCTTGAACGGGATAAAAAAAGGGAAGAAGACGGGTTCAAGCGCAAAATCCGCATCGGACGGATTGTCAAGCCCGGGGCCGGCAACCGGGAAAAGATCATTGTGGTCCCCACCACAGTGGAGGAAAAGTTTGTCCACGATGATACGCTTTTGATCGACCAGTCGCCCGGGGAAGGAGAGCCCACCGGTGGTACCGGTGAAGGGGAAGAAGGAGATGTTATCGGTGAACAGCCGGTGCGGCCCGAAGAAGGGGAAGGCCAGGGGGAAGGGGATGGTGAAGGACCCGGGGAAGGCCAGGGCGGTGAACATGAAATGGAAGCCAATGCCTATGAACTGGGCAAGGTGCTGTCCCAGGATTTTGAACTGCCCAATTTAAAGGATAAAGGCAAAAAAAGGGCTCTGGCCCGGTATGTGTACGATCTCACCGACAAGAACAGAGGCGTGGGTCAGATTCTGGACAAGAAAGCCACATTGAAAAAAATTGTGGAAACCAATATGTCTTTGGGGCGGATTCCGGATGTGACCCGTATCGATACTGCCGGGTTTGTGGTGTCTCCCCGGGATCTGATTTTTCGCGTGCTGTCCCGGGAAAAACAATATGAATCCCAGGCATTGGTTTTTTTTCTGCGGGACTATTCCGGTTCCATGGGGGGAAAAGTGACCCAGACCGTGGTATCCCAGCATGTGATGCTCTATTCCTGGCTGGTATACCAGTATGAAAGACAGGTGGAGACCAGATTCATCCTTCATGACACTGAAGCCCGGGAAGTGACGGATTTCCAGAAATACTATTCATATAAGGTGGCCGGCGGCACCAAAGTGTATACCGCATTTCAAATGGTCAACGAGATCGTGGAAAAAGAAAACCTGGCCAGAGATTACAATATTTACGTGTTTTACGGTACTGACGGGGATGACTGGGAAAAGGACGGCAAGCAGACACTGGTTGAAATCGAAAAAATTCTTACCTATGCCGCCCGGATCGGCATCTCAGTGGTCAAGCACACCTATACCGGAACCAAGGAAACGGAAGTGGAAAAATATATTCAAGGCTCCGGCGTGTTGGACCGCCACAGTCATTTGATCAAAATGGATGTCATGGGGGAAAATGTGGATGATTCCAGAATCATTCAGGGAATCAAGACGTTGATCTCCTGATACCGGAAAAGTCCGGTCAACCAGAAAAAAAGAGCTGCATATGGAACTGGTCAATCAACATGCCAAAGGCATCATGGAAGAATGCAAACTCCGGGCACGGGATGCCGGATTGCGGTTTGATGATGAAACCCTGGAATATATCGTCACCAACCGGGACATGATCGAACTGTCCCCCAAAATAATGATTCCCACCCTGTATGACTACTGGGTGCATGATGTCCGGGTCCTGTCGGGCAAAGGCATGTATGAGGCATATCCGTCCAATCCCTATGAAACTGTGATCAACACCCGTCCGGCCATCTCGTTTTACAATGACAACAACCCGGACTGGCTCAATGTGATGATTTTTTATCATGTGCTGGCCCACATCGATTTTTTTCAAAACAATCTGTATTATAAAAATACCTGGGATGTGGATCTGGCCGGCCAGGCCTTAGCGGACAAACGGCTCATCGCCCAGTTGAGAAGTGAAAAAGGCCGGTGGGTGGATTATGTGATTGAATTTGCCAGAGGCATGGACAACCTGGTGGGATTTCACCGGGATCTCAACCGGACGTTGACCCGGGAACAGGGCCATGTGCCGGATCGAATCGATTTTTATTTTGACCGGTTTCTTCAGAAAATCAAATCAGTACCCCAGCATGTGTATTTAAAAGAAATTGACCGGTACAATCAGTGCCAGAAAGATCATGCGGATTTTTTTGATCAAGTGATTGAACAACATCCTGAATTCGAAGAAATTTTTCAGAAAGAAAAACAAAAAATTTCACCGGTCAAGATGGATGTCATGGAATATATTCTTAAGTATTCTTCTTTTCTGCGCAGGGAAGAAAATGAATGGATGAAATCGGTAATTCATATTGTCCGCGGCACATCTTTGTATTTTCAGCCCCAGCTCCGGACCAAAACCATGAACGAAGGGTGGGCGTCCTTCTGGCATGCCCATCTGTTTCTGAAAGATGATCGGATCCGGGGTCATGAAACGGATTTCGCCAAGGTCAATGCCACGGTCACGGCCATGCCCAAGGTGGGACTCAATCCATATGCCTTAGGACTTCGACTGTTCGAGCACATCCAGGAAATGGAAGACAGAGGCCGGTATTCCCTGGATTATTTCCAGCTTAAAGATGCGGTTTTAAGAACAAAATATGACCGCACAAAAAACACGGGCACAGACTATATTTTTTTTGTGCGGGAAAATATGGACGATTTTTCGTTTATCAATACATTTGTGGACCAGGAATTTGTGGATCGGCACCATTTGTTTGTGGCTGGAAAACGGTTTAATCCCCAGCACAACACCTGGCAGTATTATATCAAGTCCAAAAAAGTGGCAGATTACAAACAAATGGTCATCAATACCCTGCACCATCCACCGGATATCTACGTGGTCCAGGAAAAAACCGGAAACGGGGTCCTTTATCTGAATCATCGATTTGAAAACAAACCGTTGAAACAGGATTTTATTGAAAACACCATGATCGGGATTGAATTTTTGTGGGGAGGCCCGGTTCATCTGGAAACCAGTGTGCCGTCTGCAGCTGCCCAGCCCGGATCCCCGTATATCAACTTCTGGGATCCAGGCGCTGCCGGCAGAGCGGCCGACTCCCGGCAATCCCCCATTCAATGGAAACGCGTACGGTATGTACTGAAGGACCGAAAACTGCACAAGCAGGAGTTATAATCCATGATGGAAGACACTGCATCCGCCACCGGATCCGTGGACCAGGCCCTGTCGCTGCTGAACAGAAATATTCAGGATTACCAGCGTCTTCAGCCCGTGTCCTTTGAAACCTTTCTAAATATGCTCAATGCCAACCCATCCCGGATTCTGAGAAATATTTTTCAGTCGTTTCATGATATGGTCAAAGCGCATGTGGATGAATATGAAGAACCCATGGACGAAGATCGGGGCGAGCCGATTTTCACCCGGTATGATTGTACCCGGTTGTTTGTGGAAGGGTCTGATAATCCGTATTTTCCGGACATGCTGTTTGCCAACCGGTTCATGAAGCAGATGGAATACCTGCGCCATGGAGCCCAGCAGAACCGGATCTACATTTTTCACGGACCCCACGGGTGCGGCAAAAGCACATTTTTGAACAATCTGCTTAAAAAATTTGAACAATACGCCAATACGGAAGAAGGACTCCGGTATGAGGTGGTGTGGCGTTTAAATATCAAGAAACTTCAGGAAAAATGCCATTCATTTCCCCCATCTGCATTTGAACAATGGATGCATCTGGTGGAAACAAAGGAAGCCGAAACCAACAGCGACCCGCATATCAAAGACCGGTTCGTGAAGGTTCAGGAAAATGATTTTATTGAAATCCCCTGCCTGGCCCATGACAATCCGTTTCTGGTGATTCCCAAGGACCAGCGCCGGGGGGTGCTAGACGAACTGATCAAAAACGATCAGTTCAAGTGGCAGCTGTTCACGGAAAAAGAATATGAATGGGTGTTTACCGAAGACACCTGCACTGTGTGTTCATCTATTTATCACACCCTGCTCGAACTGTTTCGGGATCCGAAAACCGTGTTCAGCATGCTCTTTGCCCGGCCGTATTATGTGAACCGGCGGATCGGCAACGGTATTTCCGTGTTCAACCCCGGAGATCAGCCGGCCAAGCACAACATCATCTCCAATCAGATGCTCCAGAACCGCA
This sequence comes from Desulfotignum sp., assembly GCA_021737695.1. GTDB lineage: Bacteria > Desulfobacterota > Desulfobacteria > Desulfobacterales > Desulfobacteraceae > Desulfotignum. Next base: position 112,690 of record JAIPDL010000001.1, read on the forward strand.
TTAATTCGCTGTTCCAGGATTCCAATCTTATTCAGTACACCTATTCCTATTTTGCCAGGATCCACAACGGGATCTATGCGCTGATGGATATCAAATCCCATAATGTCGAACGACTGGTGGCGCTGCACAATATCATTTCCGAAGGCATTCATAAGGTGGAACATATGGAAGAGCGGGTGGATGCCCTGTTTTTTGCACTGATGAACCCGGAAGACAAAAACAATCTGAAAGATTTTCCCTCTTTTGAAGACCGGATCAGGTATATTGACATTCCGTATGTGCTGGACTGGCAAACCGAAGTCAAAATCTATATGGATATCTTCGGCCGGCATATTGACGGCAGTTTTCTGCCCATGGTCCTGGACAATTTTGCCCGAATTATTGTATGTACCCGCAGCCAGAAAAAATCACCGGCCCTGGAAGCCTGGATCCCTCAGCCGGGAAAATATAAAAATTTTTGTGACGACCAGCTCATGCTGCTGAAAATGGAACTGTTTTCAGGCAATGTTCCCAAATGGCTGGATGATGAAGATGTGCGCCGTTTAGACAAAAAAAGGCTCAAACAGATTATTGCGGAATCTGAAACCTGCGGTCAGGAAGGATTATCCGGCCGGGACGCCATCAAGATCTTTGATGAATTCTATTCCAAATATGCCAGAGAAGACCGGTTGATCAATATGACGGATCTGTGCACTTTTTTCAACACGCTGACCCATCAGTCTGAAAAACTGCTCCCCCAGGGGTTTTTGGACCGTCTGCTTCGCATGTATGATTATTCCGTGCTCCAGCAGGTCAAGGAATCATTGTATTATTACAATGAAGACCAGATTGCCCGGGACATCAAACATTATATTTCCGCTGTTACCCATGAGCTCAATTCCGTGGTCACATGCATTTTCACCAAAGAAAAACTGCATGTGACCGACGCATTTTTAGAAAGCATTGAAAACCGGTTTCTGTCGGAAAAACCAGATGCCAAAACCAGAGATCAGATCAGAAATGATGTGCTCAAGGAATTTACCACCCGTGCTCTGACCCAGGAAATGATGATCCAGAATAAATCGATCACCGATACCCGGGTGTTTGCATTTTTGCATGAAAAATATGTACACAATTTGAAAAAACAGGTATTGGCACCGTTTGTGGCCAATGAAAATTTTAGAAACGCCATCAAAGATTTTGATACCAAAAAATTTAAAACCCACGACAAACGCATCAAAAAAGATGTTACATTTCTCATTGACAATTTGTCCGCCAAATTCGGCTATACCAGCCAGGGGGCCAATGAGGTCTGTATTTATGTCATTGACCATGACCTGGCTGGTAAATTCAAATAAAATCATTTCATGATATCCAATATTATTGATCACATGCTGTCCCCGGACAGCCCCCTTGTACTCACACGGCAACACGGGTCCCACAAGGCCTGGCTGGCAGCCCGGATATTTAAACGTCTGAACCGGGATCTGCTGGTAGTATTGCCGGATCCGGGTCAGACAGACACATTTGTCAATGACTTACAATTTTTTCTGCCGGACCGGAAAAATGCCATTCTACATTTTCCCAGTCATGCCATTCTGCCATTCAAATCCCTGTCTCACCACCGGCAGACATCTTTGCGCCGGATGGCGGTATTGTCCAAATTGTCAGCGCCCCGGACCGGTCCATATCTGGTGGTGACCAGTATTGACACGCTGCGGTGCAAACTGATGCCTAAAACCCGATTGGACCAATATGCCGAACTGGTGATGGCCAATGAGGAGACGGACCGGGATGCCTTGGTCCACCGGCTGGAGGCCGGCGGATATCATCGGGTGTCTCTGGTGGAAGACCCCGGAGAATATGCAGTGCGGGGCGGTATACTGGACCTGTTTGTTCCTGGGATGCCCCGGCCGGTCCGCATGGAATTTTTCGGAGACCTGGTGGAGTCCATCCGCAGTTTTTCTCCGTATACCCAGCGGGGAATCAAAGAATTGTCTGAAGTGATCGTGATCCCGGCCACTGAAGCCATATTGCTGGATCAAGACCAGCCCCATGTGCTGGCACGGCTCAGGTCACACGCCAAAGCCGCCGGCCTGGACGATGCCAAAATCCGGGAATATGTCACCCAGATTCGTCAGACCGGCCGGTTTGCCGGGATCGAAACCATGCTTTCGATGGTGTATGATACCCTGGATGATACGTTTGATTATTTGTCGGACGGTTTTTGCGTGATCTGGGATTCTTCGGAAAATCTGGCGGAAAAAGCCGTGGATTATGAAAACAGGGCCCGGCAAAATTTTCAGACTTTGACGGCGGAAAAACGCCTGGGAGGAGATCCGGATCAATGCCTGGTGCCGTTTGACCAGGTGGCGGAAAGAATCGGCCAGACCCCGCATCTGACGTTTGATGATCTTGCCTTGAACCGGACCCGGAGAGGTAAAGCCGTATTTTCGTTTCACCCGGAAACCATTGACATTCTGCCGGGAACGTTGGGGATGAAACATCGGTCGGACACTCCGTTGAAGCCCCTGGTGGACTGGATCGATTCCCGGGTGACTGCCGGCAGCAAAATCGTGTGCGTGCTGCATCAGGATGCCCAGGTTCAGCGACTGATCTCGCTGCTGGCACCTTATGGCCTGACACCGGCCCCGCTGAAAACCATTCAGGAAGCAGAATCCCGGGCTGCCGGGCTGTATTTTGTGGTGGGGACCTTATCCACCGGATTTGTGTTGACAGACCATCACCTGGTGCTGATCACGGAAGAGGAGATTTTCGGCAAAAAACGCGTGCGGCGGGTCATGCGGTCCTCCCGGGACCTGAAAACCGAAATGATCGCTCCGGAAGAGCTGGAAAACGGGGATATTGTGGTGCATGCCGAGCACGGAGTCGGGCGGTATGACGGTCTGGTCAATCTGGATGTGGGAAAAATTTCCCAGGATTTCATCAAGATCGTGTACCAGGATGAAGACACCTTGTACCTGCCGGTGGACCGAATGGAGATGATCGGCAAATATATCGGTGTGGATGGTCACAAACCGGTGCTGGACAAAATCGGTTCCAAAGCCTGGATCAAATCCAAGGCCAAAGCCAGAAAAGAAGTTGAAAAGATGGCGGCGGACCTGCTGGATCTGTATGCAAAACGAAAGATCAACAAAGGATTTTCCTTTAGTCAACCGGACAATTATTACCAGGATTTTGAAACCACGTTTCCCTATGAGGAAACCAGAGACCAGCTCAAAGCCATTGATGAGGTGCATCTGGATATGGAGTCGGATACGCCCATGGACCGGCTGGTGTGCGGCGATGTGGGATACGGCAAAACCGAGGTGGCGATCCGGGCCGCATTCAAGGCGGTCAATGACGGAAAACAGGTGGCGATGGTGGTCCCCACCACCATTCTGGCGGAACAGCACCTGGCCACATTCCGGGAACGGTTCAAGAATTATCCCGTGAATATTGCCGGGCTGTCCCGGTTCAGATCCCGCAAAGATCAAACCCAGATTCTGGAACAGATGTCAGACGGCCGGATGGATATTGTCATCGGCACCCATCGGCTCTTGCAGAAGGATGTATCATTCAAATCCCTGGGACTGCTGGTGATTGACGAGGAACAGCGTTTCGGGGTCCGGCACAAGGAGGTTTTGAAAAAGAAACGCAGCACCGTGGATGTGCTGGCTTTAAGTGCCACTCCCATTCCCAGGACCCTGCACCTGTCTTTGACCGGAATGCGGGATATCAGCGTGATCAAAACCCCGCCCGCAGACCGCCAGCCCATCATTTCCTACATCACCCCGTATGAAGAGGCCGTTGTCAAAGATGCCATCAACAAAGAGCTGGCCCGGGACGGCCAGGTATTTTTTGTTCATAACAATATCAAAACCATTTTCAAAGTAGCGGACAATCTGAAAAAACTGGTACCGGACGCCCGCATCGGTGTGGCCCACGGCCGGTTGTCCGAAGCCGAACTGGAACGGGTCATGCTGGCATTTGTCAATATGGAGATTAACCTGCTGGTGTGCACCACCATTATTGAATCCGGCCTGGATATTCCATCGGCCAACACCATGATCATCGACCGGGCCGAACGGTTCGGCCTGTCCCAGATCTATCAGCTGCGGGGCCGGATCGGAAGAGGGGATCATCAGGCCTATGCATACCTGTTTGTTTCCGATGAATCCCGGATCTCCAAAGATGCCAGAAAACGCCTGGCCGCGCTCATGGAATACCGGGATCTGGGATCCGGTTTTCAGATTGCCATGAAAGATTTACAGATCAGAGGCGCGGGCACGGCGTTGGGTGCATCCCAGTCCGGACATATTGCAGCGGTGGGATATGATCTGTTTTTAAAACTGCTGGACCAGGCGGTCCATGACCTGAAAGATGACACTCACCTGGAACCTCTGGATCCGGAAATCAATGCAGGCATTTCCATCGGATTTCCCGAAACATATATCGAATCCGTGTCCCAGCGCCTGACCCTGTATCGAAGACTGTCCCGGCTCACGTCTTTGTCAGAAATATCAGACATGAAAAAAGAACTGATGGATCGGTACGGCCCATTGCCCCGGCCTGCGGAAAACATGCTGTTAAAGATCATGTTCCGGGTATTGGCCATTCAGTGCGGTGTCCAGCGGCTGGATATCGATCCGTCGGCCCTGGTGCTGACTTTTTCTTTACCGCACCTGCCCATGCCTCTGCCGAATCTGCAGAAAAAATGGCAGCCAGTGGCACGGTTCCAATGGATCAAAAAAGAGTGTGTTCAGTTTCATTTAGGTTTTAAACCCAACCAGACCGCCAAGGCCCTGGTTAAAACCAAACAGATCCTGTCCGCCATGACCCGATAGTTTTCAAGCCAATCTGTCAGTGAGCAGATGCGGGAGTTTTCTGGATCTGGAAAGGAACATCATGATATTTTTACAGATACCGGATATTCAACGGTTTGAACGTTTGGCGTTCAGGAAGAAAAATGTGCTTGGACTGCTGCTGACGTTCAGCCGGCGTTTGTTCAACGCACGCCAGGCCGGATTGTTGTACGGCACCAATCATACCGGGGAACGGTTTTTACCTCCCCGGCAATGGGACCGGGGCGTGGTGCATCAGATCACCGGTCAGGGATTGTCCGGGTTCGGCCTTAAATGGGTGGGTCCCACCCTGCTTCGCTGGTTCAATATTTCTCCCATCTGGCTGTACAAAAGAGATGCCCAGGGCCGGCGGGTACCGACGGACGGGGTGATTGCCAATGTTATCCGCAAACACAGTGAATACTATGCCAGCGGCATCAAAATGCTGTTCACAGACCATATCCCCCGGAAAAAAATGACAGATCATCCCTTTCGGGAGCATATGACAGTGACTGCATATGATGGCCAGCGGTTTGAGGTGCTGCAGGACATGCAGGTGAATATGAATATTATTCACTGGTTCAAACCGGATAATTTTATCTCCGTGTACATCCCCGACTATGGGGCCATTGTGCTCAACACCGTGGAACCGCAGCTGTTTGAAAAAACAGGGGATGACCCGGTCTCTTACCCCCAGGAATTGAAAAACCGGCTGGGTCAGTTGATTTCAGCCATAGAAATTGCATCCATTGCCCATCTTGGCCAGGCCAAAGGCCGCAGGGCCGCCAGAATCATCTGGCGCAAGGAAAGAAACCTGAGAAAAACGTTTCTGGAAATGAATGAAAAAGCAAAGAAAATGGATGCACTAAACAAGCATCTGCAGTCGGTGGGCGCGGTCACGGAAGACCAGCTGAACATGGCACCGGTGATCGAACCCAACGGGGTGTTCGCGTTCATGGACATGGTGTCTTCCAGCCGGATGCGTAACCGCCTGTCTCCCAAAGATTTTTTTCTGGTACTCAACCTGTGCCATGAAATCACGGCGGACACAGCTGCGGCATACGGGTGCCGGGTGGATAATTTTATCGGGGATGCCGTGTTTCTGGAAAGTATCCCATTGTTCGATCCGCCGGACCGGGGCGTTCCCTCCAGTCTGTCGGAGCGGGTCATGATCATGACCCTGGTCCTCACGGCCGTTCTCACCCAGATCCGGCCCTTGACTCAAGGCGCGCACCCCATGGATCCGGATAGAGCGGTGGCCAATTTGGTGAATACCCACGGCATTTCCATCGCATTCCGGGCCGGCTTGTCCTTTGGATCCGCCCTGATAGGTCCTTTGGGCAGCCGGGAACGGCGGATTGTCACCGGCATCGGCAAACCGGTCAACATTGCCGCCCGCCTGGAAAGTTCAGGTCAACAAAACGGGATTCACATCGAAAAAAAACTGCTGGAGATCCTTGAAAATGCCACGGTTTGTCCAGGCACTCCGGTATTGTGGCAACTGGCGGTATCCAATGCCGCTTCCCCGCCCCAACCCAATACCCCGTTTCTTGAATATCTCGCAGACCGCTTCCACCTGGCACGGCCTGTGATTCGAAAAATGCCCCTGATTTCATACAAAGACTTTCTCAGTGACGACACCTACCTGATCTGCTGTGATCCGGCCGGTGATGATCCGAATATGGAAAAAAATGATGTCTGTGCCGGTATTTAAACATCATGGGACATTGATTTTTTTTAAAAATTTTTTGAATGGTTGGCCAAAGCGGCCATGAGGGTGCGGGTGTGCGAGCCGGGCCTGCCGTTTCCAATGGGGGTATCATCAATCCGGACCACCGGAACCACGCCTTTGTTGGTGCCGGTGATGAACACCTCGTCCGCAGTGAGCAGTGTTTCCAAGGGGATGGAAGATTCCGATACCTTAAACCGGTCTCTGGCCAAAGACAGGATCACTTTCCGGGTAATACCTTTAAGGATACCGTCTGCCGGCGGGGTGACCAGGGTGTTGCCGAAAAACGCAAACAGATTGCTGGTAGTGCATTCCAGGGCATTTTTGTGTCTGTCGATGTAAATCACTTCCATGGCCCCGGCGGCTTTGGCCCGGGTCATTGCCATGGTGGCCGGGAGATAGGCTGTGACCTTGGCACCGGCCAAAGGCCGTTCCTGGACCAGAGTGATCACTTTGACCCCCTGGGTGTACCACGTTTCCGGCAGTTTATTGATGGGGGTGACCATGACGATCAGCCGGGGGCGGCCGGTGGGTGTCAGAAAATCGGGGCTGGTGCCGCCGGTGATGACAATGCGTATGTTGGCTTCATCCAGGCCTGTATTTTTTTCCAGGGTTTGTAATACGATCTGTTTGATATTTTTGGCGGTCCAGGGCAGATTCAGTCCGATTTTTATTCCGGAATCCATGAGCCGGTCAATATGCGCATCCACAAAAAAGGGCCTGCCGTGAAAAGTGCGCATGATATCACAGATACCGATGCCCCGGAGAATGGCCAGATCATCCACCGGGATCATTGCTTCATGGGCGGGGACAAATGCCCCATCCACATAATAAACGGTCATGGAAAAAAATCTCCTTGTATTTGGTGATGTGTGTTTTTATAGTACACGTTCAATGTGATTCATAAATTAAGACTTATTATTGCGGGATGCAAGGAACACGGATGGATTTTTTTCGAGGCATTCAATACAATATTCAGGGGTTGACGCTGTCATTACGTCATCCACAACTGCTGTGGCTCGGGCTGTTGCGGTTTGCCGTCATCCTGATTTTGACGGTGTTGTTCTCAGGAATGATTTTATTGAATCATGACGTGATCATGTCTAAAATCTGGACTCTGCCGGACAGCGGGGGGTTGGTCTATGTCTGGCACCTGGTGTCCTGGCTGCTGTCCCTGGTACTGGCCGCCCTGAGTGTGGTGGTGGCCTATCTGGTGGCTCAGGTGTGTTTCAATGTATTCATCATGGATTACATGTCCCGGGTCACGGAAAAAATTGTTCTGGGAAAAGAGATCTCCTATGCTGACGGTTCCTGGATCAAGCTGGCGGGGTATTTGATTTTTCAGGAAATTCCCCGGGCCGTCATACCCATGATCATCACCATTGTCATCATGGTGGCAGGCTTTTTAACCCCCCTGGGGCCGGTGATTTTCTTTTTGTCGGCCATCACCGCCGGGGTGTTTCTGGCCTGGGACAATACCGACCTGGTCCCGGCCAGGCAGATGCGTCCGTTCAGGGATCGATTCGGGTTTCTGCGGCAGAACTTAGGCTTTCATATCGGGTTCGGTCTGCTGCTGATCGTTCCATGGTTCAATATTCTGACACTCTCATTTGCCCCGGTAGGGGCCACATTGTATCACATTCACAAACTTGAAAAGGAATTGAAATGAACGTTCTTGTCACCGGCGCTGCCGGATTTATCGGCTACAGCCTGAGTGCACGCCTGCTGGAGTCAGGGCATACGGTTTACGGCATTGACAATCTCAATGATTATTATGATGTAACCCTGAAGCAGGCCCGACTGGCCCGGCTGGAGAAAAAGCCAGGCTTTGTGTTTCAGAAACTGGACCTGGCAGACCGCCAGAATATGGCGGCTTTGTTTGCGTCCCACGCGTTTGATTGTGTGGTGAATCTGGCGGCCCAGGCCGGGGTGCGCCACAGCATTGAAAATCCAGCCACGTATGTGGACAGCAACCTGACAGGATTTGCAAATGTTCTGGAAGGATGCCGCCACAGCAAGGTGAAACACCTGGTGTATGCGTCCTCATCATCGGTGTATGGTTTAAATACCCATATGCCGTTTTCCGTGCACCAGAACGTGGATCATCCCATCAGCCTGTATGCCGCTTCCAAAAAAGCCAACGAACTCATGGCCCACACCTATAGTTATCTGTATGATCTGCCGACAACCGGGCTGCGGTTTTTCACGGTGTACGGCCCCTGGGGCCGGCCGGACATGGCATTGTTCCTGTTTACCAGGGCGATTTTGGAAAACGAGCCCATCAAAGTGTTCAACCACGGGAAAATGCAGCGGGATTTCACCTATATCGATGATATTGTGGAAGGGGTGATCCGGGTCATGAACCGGATTCCGGAAGCAGACCCGGAATGGTCTTCGGACCGGCCGGATCCGTCATCAAGCTGCGCACCTTACCGGTTGTACAATATCGGAAACAACCAGCCCGTGGCGCTGATGGATTTTGTCAAAGCCATTGAAACCGCGTTAGGCAAAAAAGCCCAAATAGAGTATCTGCCGCTTCAGCCTGGAGATGTGCCGGCCACCTATGCCGATGTGAGCGATCTGATGGCTGATACCGGATTCAAACCATCCACGCCTGTGCCCCAGGGGATTCAACAGTTTGTGGACTGGTACCTGGCTTATTACAGCCACTAGCCGTCAGGCCAGAGCCCGGGACACGATCTCATACACATTGGTGGACAGGTTCGAAGCCGCTGCCAGGGTTTCAAGCGATTGTTTCATCAAGACCCTGCGATCGGGATCATATTTTTTCCATTGATTGAAACATCTGGCCAGCCGGGCCGCGATCTGGTGGTTGATTGTGTCCAGTTCCAGGATTTTGTCCGTGATAAACGTATATCCGTTGCCGGTTTTTTCGTGGAAATGAACGGGATTGTTCATGGCAAACCCGTAAACCAGTGCCCGGACCCGGTTGGGATTGGTCAAGGTGAAATCCGGATGATTCACCAGATCAATTACAGACGTCAGGGTCCCGGGCAGGGGAGAAACCGCCTGAACCAGAAACCACTTGTCCATGACCAGCGGATCATGGGACCATTTATCATAAAACCGGGCCGCGCTTTTTCGTTTCAACTCAGGGGTGGTGGTGCAAAGTATTTTAAAACCGGCAAATTCATCGGTCATGTTTTCTGCCGCCAGAAATGCCTTCCATACAATGTCGTGGACAGATGCTGTGCCAAGGCTTGCCAGATAGGATATTGCCAGGTTTCTCAACCCTCTGTTCCCGATATCCTGGATGGAAAGGCTTCCGGGATCGGAGAGACCGCACTGGTCAATGGTTTTCAAAAACAAAGGGGTAAGCGTGGCGGCCAAGTGGGTTTTTAAATGCTGTCTGGCCTCATGGATGGCATCCACATCAATGCGGTCAAACAGATTTGCCAGTTCTGTTTCCTGGGGAATGGCCAGGGCTTTGGCCAGAAATGCCCGGTCTGCTGACCGGTCTGACAAAGCGGTTTCAAATGCCTGGATCAGGTTCTGCGATACAATCAACGGCCGGTGCCGGGAGATGGCTGACACCAGGTGCCGGATCTCTTTGTTGAACAATGTCTGGGCCGCATCCCACCGGTTGAAGTCATCGGTGTCATGGGCCATGAGAAACGCCAGTTCTTCATCCGAAAAATCAGTGGATATCTTGACCGGGGCGGAAAACTGCCGGAACACCGAGGGCAGGGTGCCGGAAGGCACGTTCTGAAACACCACAGTGTGTGTGTCCGCCGTCATCTGGACCAATGCCTCTTGTTCTGGAATGATGTCTTTACCCTTAGGATCAATCAATCCCATGCGGATGGGGATATGCAACGGCTGTTTTTCAGTCTGATTTCTGTCGGGCGGTGTGTGCTGGGCAAAGGTCACTGACAGGGTCCGGGTGTCTGGGTCATAGGACCGGGTCACTGTCACTGTAGGCGTACCGGACTGGGTGTACCATCGCTTGAACTGGGTCATGTCCATATGGCCGGCCTGAGCCATGACAGACAAAAAATCCTCGACCGTGACGGGCATGCCGTCAAACTGCTTGAAATACAAGGCCATTCCCTGTTGAAACGCAGTTTCCCCCAGGAACTGATGGATCATACGGATCAGTTCCGCGCCTTTTTCATACACGGTCATGGTGTAGAAATTGTCCATTTTGATATAGGCGTCCGGCCGCACAGGGTGGGCCATGGGTCCGCTGTCTTCCGAAAACTGCAAGGATCGAAGTGTTTTGACATTGCTGATGCGCTCCACGGATCGGGAATTCAGATCCGAGGTGAATTCCTGATCTCTGAAAACGGTCAACCCTTCTTTCAGGCTGAGCTGGAACCAGTTTTTCAGGGTGACCCGGTTGCCTGTCCAGTTGTGAAAATATTCGTGTCCGATCACCCGCTGGATGTTCATGAAATCGTCATCCGTAGCCGTGGCCGGGTCTGCGAGCACATATTTGGCGTTGAAAATGTTCAACCCCTTGTTTTCCATGGCACCGGCATTAAAATCATTGATGGCCACAATCTGGTAAAGATCCAGGTCATATTCGAGATTGAACCGGTCCTCATCCCATTTGACGGCCTGTTTGAGGCAGGCCATGGCATGGTGGCACTTGTCGATATTTTCCGGCTCTGCAAAGATTTTCAAGGTGATCTGTTTTCCGGACCGGGTGATAAACGGCGATTCAATCCAGGACAGATTACCGGCCACCAGAGCGAACAGGTAGCACGGTTTTTTGAATGGATCCACCCATGTCACAAAATGCCGGTTATCCGGCAGATTCCCTGATTTCACGGGGTTGCCGTTGGATAACAGCACCGGGCATGCAGTTTTGTCCGCAATGATGGTACAGGTATACCGGGTCATGACATCGGGCCGGTCCGGAAACGGGGTGATGTTGCGGAACCCTTCGGCTTCGCACTGGGTGCAGTAAATACCGCTGGATTGATACAATCCCTCCAGCCGGGTGTTTTTCTCCGGACAAAGCAAAGTCCTGGTTTCCAAAGTAAACCGGTCCGGCACATCCGGTACAATGAACTGTTTTCCATCTGCCTGATAATCTTGAGCAGGCAGGTCCCGGCCATTCAGTGTTACAGACAGAATCCGGAAATCCCCCATATCCATTTTCAGAACACAAGATTTTTTGGATTTGTCAGGGTTTTTAAAAAAGGTCAACGTTGAAGTCACCCGGGTCTCCTGGGGCCGGATATCAAAAACAAGGGTCACGCGGTCCACCAGAAAATCAGGCGGGGTATAATCTTTGAGTAATACAGAGGCAAGTGTTGTCATAATATGACAGATTAATTGGAATAACAGCGCTTGTCAATATCTGGATCCCGGGTTCTTTGGGGTTGACAAAACAGCCCGGCTAAGAAAGAATGCGCGCATAAACAAATAGAATCGCGATACTCGTTTTTCAATTTTTTCAGCAGGTATGACAAGGTCATGGTAAATACGCTGCAACCCCAGAAACCGATCAAACCGGAAGAGATTCTGGAGATCATTGTCAGAAGAAAATGGCTGATCATTCTGCCTGTCTGTTGTTTTCTGACGCTGGGAGTCGTGCTGACGCTCACCGCCCCCAAGACCTACCAGGCCTCCACTCTGATTCTGGTTCAACAGCAGAGCGTGCCATCGGAATATGTCCGGTCCGTGGTGACCTCGAGTATCAACCAGCGGATCAGTACCATTTCCCAGCAGATTCTGAGCCGGAGCAACCTTGAAAAGATCATCGGTCAGTTCAACCTGTATGCGGACAAGCCTGATATGTATCTGGAAGACAAAATCGAAGACATGCGGCAACGGGTTCAGGTAAAAATTGAACAGGCCCGGGGGGGGACCGAAGCGTTTTCCATTCGGTTCAGCGGCAGAGATCCACACCGGGTCATGCAAATTGCCAATACCCTTGCCAGTTATTTCATGGATGAAAACCTTAAGGTCAGAGAAGCCCAGGCCGTGGGAACCAGCGAATTTCTGGAGCAGGAACTGGAAAAGACCCGTCAGCGCCTGGAAGAGATGGAAACCAGATTGTCAACATATCGTGCCGCTCACATCGGGGGCCTTCCCGATGAACTGGACAGCAATCTGAGAACCCTGGACCGGCTTCAGCAGCAGATGGCGGACAAACATGTCATTCTCAGGGAAACGAAAACATCGCTGGCTCTGGTGGAATCCCGGATAAGCGAGATCGAAACCCGCTCCCGCCAACCTTTTCAAAATGGCGCTGACACACCGGCAACCGGTTCAGGAGTCATGGGTACGGAAAATCAGGAAAAACTGTCCCAGGCCCGCCAGGAATACGACCGGCTGCTTACCGTTTACACCCCTCGTCACCCGGATGTGAAGCGGCTTTTGAAAACCATTGAAAATCTCGAACAACAAGTGGCCGAGGAAAACGAACGCAGTTCTGAAATCAAAGACCCTGGACAGTCCGCCCCGGTTCCGGATTCATATGATCCCCAGCTGGCACGGTTGAGATCTGAACAGGATCAGTTGGAAAAAGAGATTCAGGCCCTGACCATGGAACTGGATGGAATCGAAAAAAAGATGAAGGCCTATCAAAAAAGGGTGGAACAAACCCCCCGCCGGGAGATGGAGCTGCAATCATTGAACCGGGATTATGCCAATATCAAGGAAGTCTACAATTCGCTGTTGAATCGAAAACTGGAAGCAGAACTGTCTGTGAATATGGAAAAAAGACAGAAAGGCGAGCAGTTCAGAATTCTGGATTCTGCCAAATTACCGGAAAAACCGGTGTCACCAGATGTCAAAAAATATTTTTTCCTGTCCGTGGTTGCCGGGTTCGGACTGGCTGCCGGGATTATTTTTCTTCTGGAATTTTTTGATTCATCTATACGGCAGGATGAGCAGATCGAAGAGGACCTTGGCCTGGCAATTCTGGCCGATATTCCGGAATTGCAGTCTCCGGGCACAACCACGCGCAACCGGGTGGAAATGGCTGCCTTTGCGTCATGCTGTCTGTATGCGGCGGCATTTCTGTCGTTTTTTGCCGTCCTTTATGTCAAAGGTCTGGACCGGACCCTCGATGCCATAAAAACAATGTTGCATGTGTAACTGCATGGATTGACAAGGGGATACTGACGTGGGAAAACTTTTCGATGCCCTGGAAAAAGCCAGGCAGAACCATGAAATACAGGAGCATGCAATCCAGGACCATCTAGTCCCGGACCAGGAAGTACAAAGCAAAAGGATTCCTGCCAATGACCGGCAGACTTTGCCGGACACCGTTCATCCGTCCATTATAACCCTGTTGAAACCCCATTCCCTGGAAGCGGAGCAATTCAGACTTTTGAAAAACAATATCCTGTTTCCTGAAAAAGGGGATCCGCCCCGGTCCATCATGATCACCAGCCCGTCTCCGTGTGAAGGCAAATCGTTTGTCTCAGCCAATCTGGCAGTCAGTATTGCCCGAAGCATTGATGAATATGTGTTACTCATGGATTGTGACCTACGATCGCCGACGCTTCACACCCTGTTCAGCTTTCCGGACGGCCCGGGGCTCAGTGATCATCTGTCCCGGGTCATGCCGTTGCCTGACCTGCTCAAAAAAACCCTTATCAGCAAACTGACTCTGCTGCCGGCAGGCACGATTCCGCCGAATCCATCTGAACTGCTGTCATCGGAGCAGATGCGGACCCTGCTCCATGAGGTCAAATCCAGGTATCCGGACCGATATGTGATCATTGACACCCCACCCCCCAACCTCACGTCTGAAACCAATGCCATTTCCAGGGTGGTTGATGGCATTGTGATTGTGGTCCGGTACGGGAAAACCACACGGAAACAGGTGAATGAGATCATTGATATCTATGGCAGGAAAAAAATTCTGGGGGTGATTAAAAATTTTTCAAAAAAACCGGTGTTGTCCCGGTATCCCTACAGCCATTATGGCAACAAAAGTTGAATTGTTCAGGGTTTTGTATTAAATAGGAACAGGCATTCAAACGGGTGCCGTGTTAGAGGGGTGCTGGTGCATGAAACGGCACCGAAAGGGCGGAGCTATGCGCAAACGGATTTGTATCATGACAACAGGGGTGGCCGCGTTGATTGTCTTGACCGCATTTTTTGCATCCGGGGCGGAAAAAAACGGCAGCATCAGTGCCAGTGGAGACTATCTCATCGGTGTCGGAGACGTCTTGAGTATCCATACATGGAAAGAGCCGGATCTGTCTTTGGATATGGTGCAGGTGCGCCGGGACGGGAAAATCACTTTTCCATTGCTGGACGACATTTTGGCCCTGGGCAAATCAACTGTGGCCCTGAAACAAACGATCCAGACCGGGCTGTCCAAATTTGTAGAAGCTCCTATGGTCACGGTGACCCTGGTCAATGCCGTGAGTCAGCGGTATTACATTCTGGGGGAGGTTCTGGAAGTCGGCGAATATCCGTTAATTAAAAATCTGACAGTAATCCAGGCCTTTGCCCTGGCCAAGGGATTCACCCAATGGGCATCCAAGGACCGGATTTT
Source organism: Desulfotignum sp. (assembly GCA_021737695.1). Taxonomy (GTDB): domain Bacteria; phylum Desulfobacterota; class Desulfobacteria; order Desulfobacterales; family Desulfobacteraceae; genus Desulfotignum. The sequence goes on from JAIPDL010000001.1 coordinate 127,730, forward strand.
GCTGTACCGGCGTAACGGAAAAGATCTTTCCGTGTTTCGAGTCGACTACAAAGATATTGTCAAAGGTCAAATGAACAAGGATATTTTTCTGCAGGCCGATGATGTCATTATTGTGCCATAGCCATCCCATGGGAAAAAAGATCAGCAGATACAGACAGAAAATTGTTCGATTTGTTGTTTTGATCTTAAGCTTTGTATGGGCCATTGCCGTACAAGGGCATGCCGGAACAGTATTTCAGGTCACTCCGGTGATGTCGGTGACCGAAGAATATCAGGACAATTTTTTTTCCACCGGTACCAACAAACAGGAAGAGTTCATCACCACCTATGCCCTGCAATTCACTGCCGGCATTCTGGAAGAAAAACACCGCCTGTATCTGAGCTATTCTCCGGAGTATAAAGATTACAGGAATCTCAATGACCGGGACCGGCTCGGCCATTATGTGACGCTGACCGGAGAAATAAACCCGGCCCGGCACACGGATCTCATATATGGACTGGTATACGATGGAGACTCCGACAACCTGGAAGGGGAATCCAGAACTCACCAGGCCTATGTTTCAGGCACATCTCAGACGGGAAAAGCCACCCGCCTCACCTATGGCCACCAGTATGAAGATCGGTTCGACCGCCAGTCCCGTACCGGAGATTACAAGGAGCACACCCGCAACACCAGCCGGGCCGGAGTGCATCACCAGTACGGTCCCAAAAACCATGTGCGGGTGACGTTTCTGTATGAATTTGATTCCTATGAAAACCCGGACCCGGATGCTTACACCCGGTACGAACCCGCAGGTTATGTTTCCTACTGGTTTTCTCCCGGATATGGAATGGATGCCAACCTGTCCTATGAAAACCGGGATTTTGACGACACCTTTGATTATACTCGAACCTTGTCCGGAGATGTCCGGTTCATCAAAACCGTTTCCAAAACCTTTGATACATTTGTGAAGTATCGGCATTCCTATTCGGAAACACAGGATTTGACCCATCACACCTTTCATCCGTCCGTGGGGTTTGACTGGCAGATCACCGAGGATTCGGGCATCTCCCTGGGTGTGGGGGCGTTGTTCCATGACTGGAGCAACCATGACAATGATTCCGTGGATCCGTTTTTGGATATCGATGCCTATAAAATATTCAGCTTCAGTCCCAGAACCCAACTGTCTTTGACCGGCACCAGTGGATATGCCGCATCAGGAGACCAGGCATCCAGCCTGGGATTCACCACGTATTACCAGGCCGGCGCGCAGTTGAGTCATCTCCTGTTCAAAGAGGTGACATCCAACCTGTCCGCTGCGCTCCGGCGGGATGAGTACCAGGAAACCATATCAGACAGGGAAGATACCCGGATGATACTGGGGGCAAGCCTGGCCTGGCAGCCCCTGAAATGGTTGTATGTCAATGTCGGCTATTCATTTGTGGATTTCACTACCACGGATGCTTTTAGAGAGGATTACACGGACAACCGCCTGTTTTTGAAAATTGACCTGGTGCCTGAAACCCCGGTAACCATGTCAGCCGACCCGTCCAGGCAGGCCCTGGAAGATCAGTTGTTCAATTGGGAGCGATAGCCATGTCCTGGATCCGATTCATCGCGGTGGTGACACTTCTGGCAGCTGCCCACGGGGCAGTGATGCTCACCAGCCGGACCGAAAATATCCCGCCGGTCAGAGCCTTCTATGATTTTCCGGACCGCATCGGTCCCTGGCAGGGCAAAAAAGGGGCTTTGGATGAAGCGATCTCCAATGTGCTGGGTGTGGAAGCGTATGTGCTGTCCGATTATACCCGGCCTCCTGGCCGGTTCGTTAACCTGTATATCGGGTTCTACCAGAGCCAGCGCCAGGGGGATCTGATCCATTCTCCCCGAAACTGCATGCCCGGTGCCGGATGGAATATTGTGGAAACCGGCCGGGAGATCTTGATGGACCCTGAAACCGGAGAATCTTATAAAGTGGCCTTCCTGGTGTTGAAAAGAGGGAATCAATACCAGATGGTGCTCTACTGGTTCCATTCCAGGGGCCGAATCATCGCATCCGAGTATATGCAGAAAATCTGGCTGGTGACGGATGCGGTTTTCCGTAACCGCACCGACGGTGCATTTGTCCGGCTGATCACGCCGGTAAAAAACAGCCGTCAGGAAGCGGTCCAGTTGCTCAAAGATTTTGCCGGTCACCTCAAACCTTTATTAGACGATTATATCCCTTCCTGAGGCCATGAATATGACAGAAAAAAACACCCGTTTCTGGATCCAGGCCGGCCTGATCGCCGCCGGCTTTATCCTGCTGTTTTTCAACACTTTTTCCGGCCTGGTATCGAACTGGTCCTCAGACCCCAATTTTTCCCATGGATTTCTGATCCCGGTGATCTCCCTTTACATGGTCTGGTATAAAAAGGACCTGCTTACAACGATCCCCAGACAACCCTCCCGGATCGGTCTCGGGATCATCATCCTGGGGCTTTTGGTCCATGTGGCGGCCAATATCGGTGCCGAATTGTTTCTGATGCGCTTTTCCATGGTGATCACTTTGTCCGGAATCATCATTTACGCGCTGGGAATTCCCATGTTTAAGGCTGTGCTGATCCCGGTGGCCTATCTGGTCCTGATGATTCCCATCCCGGCCATTCTGTGGAACCAGGTGGCATTTCCCCTTCAACTGCTGGCGGCAAAACTGTCTGCCGGCATGATTGCATGGATCGGAATTCCGGTGTATCGGGAAGGCAACATCCTGCATCTGGCAGTCACTTCCCTGGAAGTGGTGGATGCCTGCTCAGGCCTGCGGTCCCTGACCTCTTTGCTGGCGTTGACCGGTATCTTCGCATATATGGCCCCGTTATCTGTGGTGAAAAAATGGGTTTTGTTTTTTTCAGCCGTTCCCATTGCCGTGGCCGTCAATGTGATCCGGTTGACCGTCACCGCCGCCATGGCGGTATGGATCAGCCCGGAAACGGCCCATGGATTTCTCCATGACATGTCCGGACTGATCATTTTCGGGGCCGCCCTGGTCCTGGTATATCTGGTATTTATCATTGAACTGAAATTAGAAAACAGACAGACAGGAAAACAATCATGAAACTGACAATCATCGGCACCGGTTATGTGGGGCTTGTGACCGGGGCCTGCTTTGCCGAAATGGGCAGCCGGGTCACCTGTGTGGACATTGACACCGCAAAAATTGAGAACCTGAAAAAAGGGATCCTGCCGATTTATGAGCCGGGCCTGGAAAGAATAGTACAAGAGAATATGGCGGACGGAACGTTACAGTTTACCACCCGTCTGGAAAACGCCGCCCGGGACTGCCAGGTTTTTTTCATTGCCGTGGGCACCCCGCCGGGCGAAGACGGATCCGCTGATTTGCAGTATGTGCGCCAGGTGGCGGCCCGGATCGGGCAGTGCGTAACCGATTACGCGGTGATTGTGGACAAATCCACAGTACCGGTGGGCACGGCCGATCAGGTGGCTGAAGTGGTGCAGGAAGCGCTGGACACCCGGGGCGTTGACCTTGAATTCGATGTGGTGTCCAATCCGGAATTTCTCAAGGAAGGGGCCGCGATCCAGGATTTTCTCAAACCGGACCGGATCATTGTGGGAGCGAACTCGGAAAGGGCCGCCAAAATCATGACCCGGCTGTATGCCCCGTTTTCCATGAACCGGGACAAAATGATTCTCATGAATGTGCGGGATGCGGAGATGACCAAATATGCGGCCAATGCCATGCTGGCCACCAAGATTTCGTTTATGAACGAGATCGCAGGTATCTGTGAACGTCTGGGCGTGGATGTGGAAAATGTCAGAAAAGGGATCGGGTCCGATTCCCGCATCGGGTATTCGTTCATCTATCCCGGTGCCGGATATGGCGGATCCTGCTTTCCCAAGGACGTCAAGGCCCTGATCAAAACATCCAAAGATACCGGGGTGGATCCGGCAGTGCTGGCAGCGGTGGAAAACCGGAACAATCTTCAGAAAAAGGTGCTGGCTGAAAAAATCAAAGCCCGGTTGGGCACGGATCTGAGCGGCAGACGGTTTGCCCTCTGGGGACTGGCGTTCAAGCCCGGCACCGATGACATGAGAGAGGCCGCATCCATCGTTCTCATAGACAATCTGCTTGCAGCCGGGGCCACAGTGTGTGCCTATGACCCGGTGGCCATGGCACAGGCAGCCAGAGAACTGCCTGAAGCGTGGCTGGAAAGCGGCCGCCTGATATTGGCCGAAGATCAACACCAGGCACTGGAAAACGCGGATGCCATGATCCTGGTCACAGAATGGAAAACCTTCCGCCGCCCGGATTTCAAGCGCATGGGACAGCTTTTGAACCAGAAGATCATTTTTGACGGCAGAAACCAGTATGATCCGGAAGAGGTGACGGAATTCGGGTTTGAATATCATGGCATCGGAAGAGAATCCTTTAAGTAATGTGTTAACTGCGGCTGAAATGATGAGACTTCTTTTTTTTCTGTCCATGGCGTTTATCTGTTATACTTATCTGGGTTACCCGGCAGGTTTGTATGTCAGATCAAAGCTGTTTTCCCGGCCTGTAAAAAAACGACACCAGAACCAGCTGACCGGGGTGTCTGTGGTTATTGCGGCCCGAAACGAAGCGGCAACCATGGAAAGGCGTCTGGCTAATTTAATTGAAATCCATTATCCGGTGCACCTGTTTGAAGTCCTTGTGGTATCTGACGGCTCTGATGACTGCACCAACCAGATTGTAAAACAGTTTGCAAACAGGCATGATAACATCACGCTGATCCATTATGAACCATCCCGAGGTAAGCCTTATGCCCTGAACAAAGGGGTGATGGCGGCAAAAGGGGAGATCATTGTGTTTACCGACAGCCGCCAGCGCTTTGATGCCGATACCGTGGCAGAACTGACAGCAAATTTTTCAGATTCTGCTGTCGGCTGTGTCAGCGGCGAACTGATTTTTGTTGACAGCCTTGACAGTACGATCCAAAAAGAAATGGGCGCATACTGGCATTTTGAAAAATGGATCCGAAAAATGGAAAGCCGGTCCGGCTCAGTCCCCGGGGCCACCGGTGCCGTATATGCGGTTCGAAAAAGGCTGTATAACGCCATTCCTGAAGAGACCATCCTCGATGATGTGCTGATTCCCATGACGATTGTCATGCAGGGGTATCGCTGTGTTTTTGACCCGGCGGCCCGTGCCTATGATGCCGTGTCAAAAGACATGGCATCCGAGATTACACGAAAAATCAGGACCCTGGCCGGTAACTGGCAGTTGCTTAAAATCGCTCCGACGTTGCTGATGCCACAAAAAAATCCGATCTGGTGGGGATTTTTGTCCCATAAAATTTTCCGGCTCATCGTTCCGTTCATGATGATCTGTCTGCTTTTCAGCAATCTGTTTTTGTGGGAACCGTTTTTTGTGGTTATCCTGATCTGCCAGATCCTTTTTTACGGCCTGGCTTTGTATGCATGGATTCGTCCCCAGGCCCGTGAAAAAAGACCTGTCAACCTGATCTACTTTTTTGTGAACCTGAATTATGCCGCCCTGATGGGTGCCTGGTATTTTTTTTCCGGAAACATCGCCAGAACATGGAAAAAGGCCTGACCCTCCAATGCATCAATGCCATTCCATGATGATCCATCCTGTGATTCCCAATATCCCGAGACCTTAACCGGATGAATAACCGTCAATTTTCACCCATCTTCATCGTCGGTGCCCCACGGTCGGGCACCACGCTTTTGGCTGTGATGCTGGACCGGCATCCACAGATTGCCATCCCTCCGGAAACACAGTTTTTCACTGAATTTCTGCCCTGGGCACGGCAGCAGACAGATCTGGAAACCAGAGAGAAAAAAATCCATGCCGCCCTTGCCCACCCCCGGCTTCAGGATACCGGCCTTGAATATGACACGGTTTTTTCCATTTTCAAGGTTCATGACAATACCTTTAAAGGGTTGTTCCGTTCTTTACTGGAAGCCTATGCCAAGTATAAAAATGCGGAACGGCCGGGCGAAAAATCACCCAAACACCTGGTCCATGTTCCCGATATTTTGAGATATTTTCCCCAAGCCAAAATTATCTGCCTGGTGAGAGACGGCAGGGATGTGGTGCTGTCACTCTTGAAGGTTGCCTGGGCAGAACCGGGCAACCCCAGACGGTTCGGTCTGTTTTGTTCTGAATGGAATGCGTTTGCGCGCATGGCCCAAACCTATCTGAAAACACTGCCGGCATCCCGGTTTTATCTGGTGAAATATGAGGACATACTGCGTCGGCCGGAAAAAACACTTCATGAGATCTGTGAGTTTATCGGAGAACCTTATCTGCCGGAAATGCTCAGGCCCGGTAACAATGCCGGTGCCATTCCGGAATGGGAAATGGGGTGGAAGGAAAACGCGGCAAACGAACTGGATCTGAAACGGGTGCAGGCCTGGCAAAGATGTTCCGATCCCCGGGTGATCTGGCGCATGAACAGCATAATGAAAAAGCAATTGAAACGAATGGGGTACCCGGAGACTGAAAACAGATCCTGTCCGGTTCATTTACAACTGTGGTTCATAGCTCAGAACATCCCTTATCTGCCCGTGCTGCGTCCGGCATCGCTTTTCTTATTGAAACTGGCCCGCCGCCTGTCGTTGATCAAACCTGAAAGGAAGCATTGACCCATGTGCGGTATCTGCGGATATGCCGGCACCAGACAGGTCCTGACTTCCCAGGCCCTGGAATCCATGACAGCGGCCATTAAACACCGGGGGCCTGACGCCACCGGGATGGTTACGTTTGAAGACGGTCCCGGCTTCTGCGGACTGGGCCATACCCGGCTCAGCATCATCGATCTGGCCGGCGGGGCACAGCCCATGTGTAACGAAGACGGCACCATCTGGATTGTCTTCAACGGTGAAATCTACAACCACAGAGATCTGAGATCGTCGCTGGAAAGCCTGGGGCACCGATACACCACCAGCAGTGACACTGAAACCATCCTTCATCTGTATGAACAGTATGGCCGGGACTGTGTCCATCACCTGCTGGGAATGTTTGCCTTTGCCATATGGGATGACGCCCGAAAAACGCTGTTTGCCGCCCGGGACCGGCTGGGGATCAAACCCTTTTATTATGGATATGAAAACGATGCCCTGATTTTTGGATCGGAAATCAAGGCCATTGTACAATCGGGAAAAATCCATCCGGCCCTGAACCGGAAAAAGCTCAACGAATACCTTGCCTTTGGTTATCTGACCGATGAAGCCACCCTGTTTTCCGGCATCCATAAACTGCTTCCCGGCCACTGGCTGACCTGGGAAAAAGGCGCCATATCCACGGGCCGGTACTGGGATGTCAATTTTGAGGCAAAAGATGTCAGACCCCGACAAGCGATCGAACAGGAACTGGGCCGTCTTTTTGAAAACGCGGTCCAGATGCGGCTGATGAGTGATGTGCCCCTGGGCATGTTTCTGAGCGGAGGGCTGGATTCCAGCGCCATTGCCGCCACCATGGCAAAACTGAATCCGGACCGGATTAACGCGTTTACCGTGGATTTCGGGCAGGGATACTACAGTGAGTCCAGTTATGCCGAAATCGTGGCAGACGCCAGCAACATGCAGCTCCATAAAGTCACGGTGACCTCCCGGATGGTGGTGGATGCCCTGGAAAAACTGATCTGGCACAATGACCTGCCCATCCATTTCCCGGCATCCATTCCTTTGTATTTTGTGTCACTTGAAGCCTCCAGACACGTCAAGGTCGTATTGACCGGGGAGGGCAGTGATGAACTGTTCGGCGGGTATGGCAGATACCGCAGGAGTGTGTTGAACATGCGCATGGCGACGATGCTGAAAGGCATGGTGCCGGATGCGGTCAGACAGGTCATCCAAAAACATGTCTGGCATCTGCCGGTTCCCATGAAACTGAAAAAAGCGCTGGCCCATTCCCTGTTCTACCACCAACCGGATGTGTCCCACCTGATTCTGGATAATTATTACGGCATTTTCACGCAAAAAGAGATCCAGGCCCTGACCGGCGGGACAGCCGGAAATGACATGACCGGTGTTTATGACAATTATCTGAATTATTTTCACCGGTTTCCGGATGAACAGGTCCTGAACCGGATGCTCTATGCTGACATGAAAACCTACCTGGAAGAGCTGTTGATGAAACAAGACAAAATGAGCATGGCCACCTCTGTGGAAAGCCGGGTGCCGTTTCTGGATCACCGGCTGGTGGAGATGGCCGCGATCCTTCCGGAAAACCTGAAAATCAAGGGAAGACATCTGAAATATATTTTCAAACAGGTCAGTCAGAAACTGCTGCCGCCGGACATCATCCACCGTCCCAAAATGGGATTTCCCCTGCCGCTGGAAACCTGGATGAAAGAGCCTTTTTTCAACGGATTTGTCAAGGATATCCTTCTGGATTCCAGAACCCGGGACCGCGGTCTGTTCAGCCGGAAACAGATAAAAACCCTCATGGATGACCATGAAAAAAACCGACGTGACAATTCTCTGAAGATCTGGCAGCTGCTGAATTTTGAGCTCTGGTCCAGAACGTTTCTGGATAGACCATGAGAAAAAGACGGGTGTATGAAAAATAAAATCAATCTGCTTTACATGATCCAGTCTCTGAACAACGGCGGCGCCGAAACCCTGGCCATCCGGCTGGCACAGAATCTGGACCCCACCCGATTCACCCCGGTCGTCTGCAGTCTTTGTGATGAAGGCCCGCTGCGGGGCATACTTGAATCAACCCATATTCCCCACATCACTCTGGGGAAAAAAGAAGGCAAGGACATGGGGCTGCCTTTTCGGATCCGAAAGGTACTCGCATCCCACAGGATCGATCTGGTGCACACCCACAACCAGGGACCATTGCTTTACACCCGCCTGGCCACCCTGGGCGGATACCGGTCCGTCAAGCTGATTCATACCGAACATATCAACATGGCAAAAGAGTATTCTTATGCTGGAAGACACCGGTTTCTCAACCGGTTTCTGTTCAAGGGCATTCATGGGTTTGTCAGTATTGCCGCCCATTTGAACCAGGGGTTTGAACAGCAGATCAAATCATCAGGGGCCATGTTTACGACCATTAACAACAGTGTGTCAGTGCCTGAACCGGAACGGGTTTCTCCGGGAATACTGCACAGGGAACTGGGTATCGATCCGACCTGGTCCATTGTGGGCAATGTGTCTGCTTTGCGGCGCCAAAAGGATCACACCACCCTGATCAAGGCCATGCGGCTCGTGGTGGATCAGCGGCCGGATACCATCCTGGCAATCGCAGGAGACGGAGAACTCAAGACGGCGCTGCATGAGTTGACCCGGGATCTGGGACTGACAAACCATGTGCGGTTTCTGGGATATCGGTCTGATGTGGATCACCTTCTGGCCCAGTTTGATATATTTGTTCTTTCCTCCCTGTACGAAGGCCTTCCCCTTTGTATCCTTGAAGCCATGGCCGCTGCCAGGCCGGTGGTTGCCACAGATGCCGAGGGCACCAATGCGGTGGTCCACCATGGGAAAACCGGATTGCTGGTGCCGTTGAAAGATCCCGAAAACCTGGCTGCGGCACTCCTTGGAATGCTTCAAAATAAAACAGCGGCCCGAAAAATGGGTGCAGCGGCCAGAAAACTGATTCGGGATGAATACAACATGGAAACCATGATCCAGCAGTATGAGACGTTTTACCAACAGGTGCTGCTGCGGCACTGATCCTTTGACATGAATCCCCTGAGCCTGGAAATTAGCTTATGTGCGGTATTTGCGGCTGGTTAAATTTTGATCCACTGCAGTCGGTGGACAGTGATGTCATGAAAAAAATGAACCAGACCCTGCTCCATCGCGGTCCGGACGGTGACGGATTTTATCATGACGGCTGTTTTGCCATGGCCCACAGGCGCCTGAGCATTATTGATCCGGCGCTGGGCCGTCAGCCTTTGAGCAATGAAGATGAGACCGTGTGGGTCAGTTTCAACGGCGAAATATATAACTATCTGGAACTGATGAATATCCTGAAACAGAAAGGACACCGATTCAGGACCCGGTCCGATACTGAGGTGCTGGTGCACCTGTATGAAGAAAAAGGGGAATCCCTGGTGGAAGATCTCAGGGGCATGTTCGCATTTGCTATCTGGGATGTCCGCCGTCGCAAGCTGGTGCTGTGCCGGGACCGGGTCGGAAAAAAACCGCTGTATTACGCGTTTGTCCCGGACAGACACCTTGTCTTCGGTTCTGAAATCAAGGCGATCCTTGCCGGAAATGCCGTGGACCGGGCCGTGAATTATCATGCCCTGGATCACTATTTGAGCTTTCTTTACGTGCCCGGCGATGAAAGTATTTTCAACCGGATCTCCAAGCTGCCGCCGGCCCATACCCTGGTATGTGAAGACGGAAAGATCCATGTGCGGCGGTACTGGGATCTCAGGTATCCGGATTCAGACCGTAAAGAATGCACTGAAGAAGAGTATACAGAACAGTTTCAGGAGATTCTGCACGAATCCGTGCGCATCCGCATGCGCAGTGACGTGCCCCTGGGGGCATTTCTCAGTGGGGGCATCGATTCCAGCACAGTGGTGTCCATCATGCAGGAGATCAGTCCTCTGCCGGTGGAAACGGTGTCTGTGGGGTTTGCTGAACGAGACTATAATGAACTGCCCTATGCCAGGGAGATCTCTGAGCTGTTCGGCTGCCGGTACAATGAATACCTGGTGCAGCCCGACATCATGGATATGATCCCCCGGATTGTCCGAAGCTTTGACGAACCGTTTGCAGATCCCTCTGCGATTCCCACCTACCATGTTTCCAGGGCGGCCCGGGAAAAGGTCACTGTGGCGCTTTCCGGGGACGGCGGTGATGAATCCCTGGCCGGATATCCCCGGCATGCCCTGGATGTGCTGGAACATAAACTGCGTCGGATAACCCGGTTCATTCCATCATCCCTGCTGCAATCCATTTTTCTGGCCCTGCCAGAAGGGACCCGGGGCCGAAATACCATCGGCAATCTGGCGGCTGCACCCGATGAAGCAGCTGCACGGAAACATTTCAACCTGCTGTTCAACCGGGAGTTGAAAACACAGCTATACAAGGATAAACGCCTTCCGTATGATTTTTCCGAAACGTTCCGGCAGATCTACAACCGCTGCAGCGCGGACAACCCCCTGGACAGATCGTTGTACCTGGATATCAGTACCTATCTGGTGGAAGACATTCTTGTGAAAGTGGACCGGATGAGTATGGCCAATTCCCTGGAGGTCCGCGCGCCTCTACTGGACCACAAACTCCTGGAATTCCTTGCAGGAGTCCCCCCCCGGTTTAAGCGGCGCCGGGGAACCACCAAGTACCTGTTGAAGAAAACCCTGGCCCCGAAACTCCCGAATCACATCCTTCACCGTCGAAAACAGGGTTTCCGTCTGCCCATAGAGGTGTGGCTCAAACAGGATCTCAAAGCGTTTGCCCAGGAAACGGTCTGCGGGACATCTCTGGAAAACAGAGGTATTTTTGACATGACCGTGATCCGGGGCATGTGGCAGGACTTTATCAGCGGCAGACGGGAGTATGCCCACCATATCTGGCAGCTGCTCATCCTGGAAAGCTGGTTTGAAGAATATATTGACCCATAGCAGGGGTGATGTCTGGAAAACCTTTTTTTGAGCAGTTGTGGTGACATGTTTCAAATAAATCCCTCTCTTATCAGAAAACTGAACGGACTGACTTTGGATGAAGCGGTGTTTCGCCTGGTCCGGCAGTCCCGGATATTTTCCGACCTGCTTCGCAAACCCGGGTGTCTGTCTGATCCGGACAAGGGGTTGACAGAAAACACCCTCACACCGGAGGTCTATAAACAGCAGTGGGAGCAAAAAAAAACCTTTTACTTTTCACCGGGGGATTATGCCGGAATGCAGGGGGTTTTCGGACGTCTGTTTCCAGACAAGGTTCCCTTACTGGTCCACACGGCTGAAACCCTTTTAAAAGGAGATCTGACCATCTTCGGCAGATCTTTTTCCTGCCCGGCACGAGAGGGGTGGAAAACAGATCCTGTGACAGGGTATATCTGGCCGGACAAACACTGGAGCCGGCTGGACGTCGTCAATGCTTCCGGCAATATCGATCCCAAGTATATCTGGGAAATCAACCGGCACCAGTTTCTGATTCCAGCGGCCATGGCCTTCTGGTTCACACGGAAAGAAGCGTTTGCTGAATTTACTATTAAGACGATTCTGGACTGGATCGATCACAACCCATGCGGTATGGGCATCAACTGGGTGGAAAGCCTTGAAGCAGCCACCAGACTGGTGGCATGGGTCTGGATACTGGAACTGCTCCGGGGGGCGGACACCCTGACATCCCTTCGGCTGTACCGGATTGTTTCCTGCATGGCTGCCCATGCCCGGCATATCTTCCGATATCTGTCCTGCTATATCAGTCCCAACACCCACTTGACCGGGGAGGCCTGGGGATTGTTCATCTTTTCAGCAGTTTACCCGGAGGTCAAACATGCCCAGGCCTGGCGCCGATTATCGGAAACCCTCCTGAATCAGGAAATGGTGCGACAGGTAGGGAATGACGGGGTCCACAGGGAACTGTCCACCGGGTATCATTTGTATACGGCGGATTATTTTTTCCAGTATCTCATCCTGAACACGATCCAGGGAAAGCGCTGTCCAAAAGCGTTTACGGCCCGGCTGGAAAAAATGTGTGATTTTATCCTGTTTTGCCAGAGAAATGACGGCACCCTGCCCATGCTGGGGGATGAAGACAGCGGACAGGCGTTGCCTTTGGATCCGTCAGGGCATGTTTCGGCCCGGACCATCCTGGCCCATGAGGCCCTGGCTTTCGGTTCTCTGGATCTGAAACAATCACTTGACAGCCTGCCCTGGGACGCTGTCTGGTTCTGGGGAAGTGATGCAACCGACCGGTTTGAACAGATTTCGGGCCGGGAAAAAAAAGATTCCTGTCATTTTTTTCAGGATGCCAATTACATGGTGACCCGGACAGGGTGGGGTGAGAAAGACCATGTGCTGGTGTTTGACGCCGGCAGGATGGGATTCTTGAGCAGCGGCCATTCCCATGCGGATCACCTGAACTTTGATCTGACCATTTCAGGCCGGCCAGTGATCGTGGATATCGGCACCGGTTCCTATCATCATCCTTTCTGGCGGAATTATTACCGCGGCACGGCCGCCCATAACACGGTGACCATCGATCAGCAGCCCCAGGCGGAATATGGGGGGAAATTCGACTGGAAATCTCTGCCTGAACCAGGAACGGGCCGTCTGATCCGTCAGTCCGGCTTTACCCTGCTTTGCTCAGAATATATGCCCCGCCAAAATCTGTTCCACAAAAGGGTGTTGTGCCAGTGGGAGGATCTGTTTTATTTCTGCCTGGATACCCTGGGTTCCAATTCAGAAGAAGCACATCAGTATGATTTTCAGTATCATTTTCATCCGGAAATATCCGTGGATCTTGCCGGGTCTTTTATATGCTGCACGCATCAGAAAGACCGGTTGCTCACCATGATTCCGATGTTTCCGCAAACATCGGCCAGACAACTGTTTGTTGAGGATCAAACCACGGGTCTGGGTCATTACAGTCCGTCATACGGCCGGCACGTTTCCACTACCACCCTGCAAATTCATGAAACCATCACCGGTGCTTTTTCAAGGGGCATGCTGATGCTCCCCGGATCGTTTGAAACGGGGGACCAATCCATTTCCATGCGATGTCAGGATCACTGTAACACCGTTCAGTTTTTTCGGGGACAGGATAGATACCGCCTTGTTGTGCCTGACACTTACGGCCCCCTGTCAGGAGACGGGCTGGAACTGGCGTGCACCTGCCTGCTGGAAAAAAAAACATCCCGGGGCATGACACACATACTGGCACTGGATGTGTCATCGGTAATCTGTCCGGGTAAAGAGATCATCAGCGACCCTGCTGCAAGACCGGGTATTGACAGCAAACCACCCGGAAATCTGCTCCATTCACGAGACAACGCCGCGTCACTGCCCTATCTGTATATTGTGAAGGAAGAAAATCATATGGTTTTTCAGTCCGACATGCACGAAAACCAGGGTTTTTTCCTTAATTGATCCCCCATTTTTTATAAACGGTATTTATTCCATGACCATGAAACTGCTTCAGATCGGTCCTTATCCGCCGCCTTTGGGCGGCTGGTCTTTTCATATCAAACTGTTCAAAAAACATCTGGATAAACAGAACATCCACAACGAAGTACTGAACATAGGCCCTCAACGGCGCGTTAAAAGCGACGAATATATCGATGTTCAGGGCGGGGTTGATTATCTGCGCAAGGTGACCGGTTTTTGCACAAAAGGCTATCTGGTCTATGTGCATTTGAACGGAGACTCCATCAAGGGGTTGATACTCACCCTGGCAGCCCAGATCATTGCCAGAGTCTGTGGAAGTGTTTCCGTGCTCAGTTTTCACGCTGGGGTGGTGCAACACTGCTTCTCACCGGGGATGTCTCGGCAGAAGCTGCTGGCAAAATGTGCGTTTCACCTGGCCCGGGGAATCATGTGCAACAGTGACGCGGTCAAGACGCATATTGAGAAACTGGGGATTCCGGCAGCCAAAGTGGCGGCAATACCCTGTTTCAGCAAGCAGTATGTTGAAAACAGGACCGTGATTATGCCGCACGAAGAACAGTTTCTTCAAACTCACACGCCTGTTTTTATCTCGTATCTTTTTTTCTGGCCTGAATATGAACCCGAGGTGATTTTCAATGCCCTGCCGGATCTTAAAAAACAGTTTTCTGATTTCGGGCTGATTGTCGTCGGACCGCCCCAGGGTGGAGAACCTTTCATGACCATGGCAAAAGAAAAGGGGGTTGATACAAACATTCTTCAAACCGGTGAAAAAGCCCATGACAATTTTCTTTCACTGGTGGAACGTTCCACCCTGATGATCCGGGTTCACCGAAGTGACGGGGTCTGCTCCTCTGTCATGGAAGCTTTGGCCAAAGGGGTGCCGGTGGTCGCGGATGACAACGGCACCCGGCCGGACGGAGTGGTTGTATTTAATCCCGGTGACTCAATGGATCTGGTGGCAAAAGTGAAAATGGCTGTGGCAAATCGTTCGCAAGTCACCTCCCGGATTTCCGGCATGTTCGACCGGGATGCCATTGATGAAGAGCAAACGTTTCTTTTCCGCTGTCATGACAATGCAACCATTCATTGAACGCCATTAGATGCAATCGTGTTTGATCTGTTTTTACATCTGTCATTGATTTCGACCATGAAATGAGGCTGCCATGAAGATACTGCATGTGCTGGACACATCCATTCCAGATACCGCCGGGTACACCACCCGGGCAAAATATCTGGTTCATTTCCAGAAAAGACAGGGGGTCGAGCCGGTCATCCTGACTTCCGAACGGTTCAAAGGCCATTACCGGTCCGACAAAGAGATCATGGACGGGATCACCTACTATCGGTCCGTTCCTGTACGCGCAGGGCTTCGACATCTCCCCCTGCTGGCTGAGTGGGATGAAATCAAGTGCCTCAGCCGGAGAATCGTTGATGTGGCATCAAGGGAAAACGTGGATCTGATCCACGCCCATTCGCCATCACTGAACGCTGCAGCCTGCCTGAAACATTGCCGGACACATCAAATCCCCCTGGTGTATGAGATCCGGGCGTTCTGGGAAGATGCCGCCGTGGACCGGGGGGCGTTCAGACAGGGATCTGTCAAGTACCGGCTTCGGCGGCATCATGAAACTGTCATGGTCAGAAAAGCCGATGCCGTCATTGCCATTTGTGAAGGAATCAAAACCGACCTGTTGGACAGAGGGATCTCAGAAAAAAAAATTCATGTAGTGCATAACGGGGTGGATCATTCGCTGTTTCAGCCATTGACCCCGGATGCTGCCCTTAAGACCGGTTTGGGGCTGCAGGACAAAACCATCATCGGATTTGTCGGAAGTTTTTTTCATTTTGAAGGACTTCAGGATCTGATCCGGGCCATGCCCGGCATTATTGAGGAAAACAGCGATGCCGTCCTGCTGCTGGTGGGAGGTGGCCAGGTGGAAGACCATCTCCACAGTCTGACCAGAGAACTGGGCCTGGAGAACGTTGTGCGGTTTACCGGCAGGGTCCCCCATGACCAGGTCAGCCGCTATTATTCCATTATTGATCTTCTGGTATACCCGCGGATCCGAAAACGGATCACTGAACTGGTGACCCCCCTCAAACCCCTGGAAGCCATGGCCATGGAGAAAGCGGTGCTCATGAGTGATGTGGGGGGGCTCAGGGAACTGGTGGATGCCAGAAACGTGGCCGCTTTTTTCAGAGCCGGCGATGTGGCGGATCTGGCAGCCAAATGTTTGACATTGTGTGCGGATGTCGAACGACGGCGATCGATGGGACACCGGGCAAGACAGAACATGGTATCCGGGTGGGGGTGGGACAGACGGGCAGGCGCAGACATCGCCATTTATGAACAACTGGTGAATTGATTTGATCCAAAAACCTTCTGATTCTCTGAGTAAACAGGCACTCCTGCTGATGGCCGGCCGTTTTCTGGCCCTGCCCCTGAACTTCCTGGTACCCGTTATACTGGTGCGGGCATTGACCATGGAAGCGTTTGGTATTTATAAACAGCTTTTCATGATCTTTTATATCCTTCTGCCTGTCATCGATTTAGGCATCTGCCAGAGCCTGTTCTATTTTATCCCCAAAGATCAAACACTTCGGGACCGAATTCTTTCCCAGACATTTCTTGTTCAGATTCCTGTCGTTTTGGGACTGATGGTGCTGTTTTTCATCTTCAGAAATGAAATCGGGATCATTTTCAGCGGCAGCGGAGATTCCCTGGCTGCATATATTCCTCAGCTCGGAATCTTTATTCTGCTGTGGCATCTGTCCACGATTTTCGAAAATCTGCTGATCGTAGAAAAAAAGGCGTTTCAGGCCGGAGCCCTGACGTTTTTTTCCGAAGCCCTGAGATCCCTAGTGTCTATCGGTATCGGTCTGGCCGGGGGCAGTCTGGAACATCTGGTTTCAGGACTGGTGGTTACCGGTATGATCCGATGCGGAGTGATGGGGTGGTATCTTGTCCGAAACATGGCTTTTTCGTTTTCGATTGATTACAACCTGATGACATCCCAGCTGTCCTATGCGATTCCTTTTGGCATGGCCGTGATAGTCAGGACCTTTTTTCTGTTCAGCCATCAATATATTGTATCGGTAATGGGAGGCGCCTCTGAGTTTGCAATTTATGCCGTGGGGTGTTTTTCTTTACCGTTTATCGCCATCATTGTGGATTCTGTTGCCAAGATATCATTGGTCAAAATGTCTGAAGCCACGACAAATCCGGATTCACCGCAGATCATTTCACAAATTATTCACAATTCCATCCGGAAGCTGTGGCTGCTTTTTTTTCCGGTGTTTGTGTTACTTTTTGTCATGGCCGAAGAGGTCATTGTACTGCTCTTTACCGATTCATACCTGGCATCCATTCCAGTGTTTCGGGTTTTTATCCTGATGATTCCCTTGTCTGCATTACTGGTTCAGCATGTTCCCAGGGCCCTGGACCAAACCCGGTTCATTCTGACAAACAATTTGACCGCACTTTTTTTATCAATACTGTTCACCCTGATTTTTTACCGCAGTTTCGGGCTTGAAGGGGCAGTTGTCGGATTTATTGCCGCCAATGTCATCTGGCGCATTCTCTTTATCGTGAAATGTCATAAAATGCTGAACGTGCCCTATAATAATCTTCTGCCCAAAGCATCCATGGCCAGGGTATCTGCCACGGCTATATTGACGGGCGGATCGATCTATTTTGGCAAACATGTCCTGAGCATGCCCCCTGCGGTTACCTTTATTTTGTGTTCGGTGGTCTTTGGACTGATCTGCGCGCTTTTTTATTGGTTTTTTCCAATCCTTATTGCGGATGAAAAGCACTATGTGCGAAAACAGGTCCATAAATATCTTCGGTTAAACCTGCCGTGACAGATCAAAATCAACAAATATGGAACAGCGCAGTTTCCATCCCACTGGTTTTCATGTCGCTGTTTGTGATTTCAAATATCTTTACTCCCCGTTATTATCTGGGGGATGTGTATGACCGGATCCCGTTTTTGCTTGCTGCTGCCGCTTTTGCCAGCCATATCATTGTCAGTCTGATCAAGAAGGAATCTTTGTTCAGTTTCAACATGCCGGCGGCCCTGATTGTCGTTTTCTGGCTGTTTGCACTTTATTCCACCCATGCCCAGACCGCAGACGTTGAGCGCAGCCTGCATTATTTTGATGTCATCACCAAGGCAATCATCGTTTTTCTACTGGTCTACAATATATTGAACACTATTAATAAAATAAAACTGTTTCTGGGGATACTGGTTGTCAGTGCATTCGGCCTGGGCTACAGGATGGTGAATTTTCCTGTCTGGGAAAGGGGACGGGCGTTTATCGACGGGACAACTTACGGCGGTGATCCCAATATCACCACCATGATCATTGTCACGGCCCTGCCGGTGGCAGTGGGTCTGATGTTTCTATATCAGAGCAGGATGATCAGACTGGCACTGCTGTACAGTATGTTCATCATGCTCCTGGGAATCGTCGAGGCCCAGTCTCGGGGCGGGTTTCTTGCGTTGCTCGCCGGTGTCTCATATGGAATCCTTCAGATAAAAGGGTTTAAAAACCGGGTCATTGCCGCTCTTTTGGTTCTAATGGTGGGTGGCGGGTTTTTTGTCCGGTATGCCCCCCCGTCTTACTTTGATCGAATGCAGCAGATTCTCAATCCGGACACCGATCGCACCGGCTCTGCCCAAGCCAGAACGTCAGCCATGGCTTCAGCGTTTGAATATACCATCCGTCATCCGATTTCCCAGTATGGACTTGGCAATCACAGTTACTATATTGCTGAGAAATACGGCATCAGCCCTTTGAATGAAGATATTTTCCGGGGCAGCTTTCTGGCGCACAACATTTTTCTTCAACTGGGGGCGGACATGGGCCTGTTCCCTCTGTTTGTTTACCTGTTCTTTATATGGTTTCTGTTCAAAAGACTTCGCAGGGTCACCCGGATTTCCATGCAGGTTCAAACGGGCAGCGACAGTAAAGACTTGTTTATACTGGCCAAAGTACTTCGAGTCAGCCTGGTGTGCTGGCTGATCAATGCGTTTTTTCTGCCAGTCGCTTATCAATTTTTCAGTTACTATATTGCCGGAACCAGTGTGGCTTTGTATCAGGCCATCAGAACCGGGGTGATACAAAACAGTTCAGCATAGCACATCTTTTATGGGAGTAACCTGGGTAGATTAATACAAATACTGTGTGTCATCTGTATTTTGATTGTCTGGGGGATGATACAGTATAATGTACCATTCGCATTCAGCGAATTGGCGGTTGAATTGCGTGTTAACGAGCAGCGGGGTGTGAACAGGATCTCAGCTCCGGTCACTTATGGGGTACCGTTTGACAGAGAAGCCAACCTCCTCACAACCAGCAATCTGGAAATTGAAGGCAAACAGGCCCAGTTCAGGGTGTTGTCCAGATATGACGGCCCGCCCGTGGACAAAACCAGGCCCATCAGAATGGTGCTGGTGGATTTTCAGCTGGACATCAACGCCTGTGAAACCCGGAAACTGACGCTGGTCAATGCTTCATCAAAAACTGTAACGCCGCTGGTACCGATCCTGTATGATCAACCTGATGACATGGCCAGAAAGACCCCTGAGGGGGTGGTGATCGATACCGGTTCCATCACCGTTTTTATTTCCGCGACTGCTGGCAATCTGTTTGACCGGGTGATAACCGCAGAAGGGTCCCCGGTAATTCACCAGCCCATAGATGATGGATTTCATGTGGTGTTCAACGGGGTGACATACAGTTCTGCGAATGTCTCTCCCGGCAGTGTTGTAATCGAGGAAAACGGCCCGTTGCGCTGTGTGGTCAAGGTGGAGGGGCAATTTGCCGATGAGGCTGGAAACCTGTTGATTCCCCCAACAACCCGTACCGGGACAATCCCTGATACCCCTTTGCGGTATACGATCCGGTATGAGGCGTATAAAAACAAGCGTTATATCAAATTACAAGTAACCCTGCGAAACGAGAATAAAGGGTGGACTTATCAGGAATCCAGACCTGTTCATAACATCCATATCACGCAGGCATATTTGAAAACAACGATAAACAGACTCTCTGATTCCAGACAAGTATTATTTGATGGATATGCTGATTCATCTATCAATGGCACCTATGAGATCCTGCAAAGGGAGGTCTCAGATGGCACAAAACCGTCATATGACTGGGATTACCGGATTACAAGAAACGGTCTCAACGTGGCGCAAGGAAAAAAATATGATTCCTTTGTTGACATCCGGGACAGTGCCCACGGCTTGATGGTGGCCAGCCGGTGGTTCTGGCAGAACCATCCCATCGGCATCACTGTCAAAGATAATGAACTGCACATGAACCTGTGGCCGGATGTCAGAGATGCATTATGGCCCCCCAGTGACGGCTCAACCCATCGTATCCTGGGCGGGATCTGGAAAACCCATGAAATCCTCTACGCTTTTCATGATACTGGCGCTGATTTTGATCAGGAACTCGCCCATATCAAAAACCGGCTCATCGCCAGATGTTCCGATGAATACTATGCAGCCACCGATTTTTTTCCATTTATGGCTCCGGCTGAGGTGAAATCAGCGTATGTGTTTCCAGCTGGCGAACGGTTGCAGACAGCGCTGACCTTTTTCAATCACCAGCATCGAGCCAAGTTCGATTCCGATTATATCCAGAACCGGAGCCGCCACAATACAGTACTTGACATGCGTGACGGCCGGAAGGTCAAGTTGTTAAAGGATCCAGACCATTATGCCACATGGTATGGGTGGCTAACGTTCGGTGGCATGCCCCGGGCACCGGGTTTTGGATACCATAACCAGCATTATGACTGGTCTTATCTGGCACTGATGGGATTTTTGCGGTTTGCGGATGACACCATGCTTAAAATGGCTGAAGAACTCTTACACCACAAAGCAGATATTCTGGTTATTCATGACCCGGAAGCCAAAAAAGGGGACGGTACACTGAGCTATGAGTATCATGGTGGACAACGGTATGAACAGGATGCGCTTTTTTCCTATCATGATGATTTCGGTCCATACAGTTCAAAACCAAGAATGGCTTCCCATTTCTGGACAAGCGGAATGACCCTTCAATACCTGTTGACCGGTGACCATTTCTATAAAGATGCTGTCAGCCAATGTTTTGACCATGTGGTTCGTGTCAAAGCCTTACCCACCATGACAGGCGCTGAAACCCGGAATCAATCCAGAGGAATCGATGCACTGGTGAATGCCTATATCCTGACAGGGAATCGTTCCTATATCAAATGGGCCTATGAGGTATTTGTTCACCATCTGTTATCAAGGGAAGGCGGCTCAGGTGACCATCGTTCCGGCTGGATCAAGGGGGGGCAACCAAATAAAATGAGTATTATCTTTGATGCCTGGATGATCGAGCCGCTTATCAAGCTTCACATATCCTTGTTGTCGGCGGATAACGTCGAACAGGCAAGACATGTCGAGCATTTTTTATACCGGTGGAGCGATTGGGCCAAAGATACATTATGGAAAACCAGGCCTCATGGTCAATATCGGAACAGCAACAAACAATATTTTCCTTATGTGGTTCACAGTCAATGGGATATTAACGCAAATACATTTGACGGGGTGGTGGATGCAGAACACTCAGTGAATTACACCAGCCTTTTTGCGTATCGCTATCTGCTTGAAACAGGGCCTCACAAGCAATCCTGGCTGAATTTGGCCCGAAACATTTTCAAGGACTGTCTGTATTATGGAAACAAATCCCAGTGGGCTCCCACAAAATTGTCACCAGGAAACTATCCCCATGGTGCCGAAGGGTTTAGCGACAATCCCGGATCCGGTCATTGGAAAGTGCCAAAAGCCATTCTCGGCCCCATGTTTTACATTAAAACGGAATCCATTAAAAATTGACGCTTGATGCGGTTATCCGGTGTTTAGCCATCCGGACAGATCTTTTTGGATTAAATCCTGGACCCTTGAAATATCATCCTGATACATTGTCTGTAATTGTCGCCGGATATGATGCGGCAATTCCGGGGGGATGGTTTTGTTAAAATGATACATTTTTTTGGCAGCAGATTTCAGGAATCCAGGAAGCACACTGTATCCCTGTTTCGTGAGTTGATGGTTTGACAATGCATTCAACCAGTTCAGTTTCGGGATGGAACCGACATTATGTTGATGATCAATGACCGGTTTCACGGTGTCATCAACCCCCAGAAAACTGAAGAGATCCTTTATAAGCTGTTCAGTGGATTGCTTGAGTTCATCAAAAAGGCAGATTCTGATCTGGTCCCTGGAAAACAGCTGGTAGTAACGATTCAGTTTTTCATAATAAAAACTTCCCTGAACGTACAGGGCTTCCGGGTCAAATGCCTTTTCAATGTCCGGGCCGGCCGTTCCATTTCTCAAATGCATGAGATATCCTGAATATGCCCTGTCAACCGGATGGCGTAAAGAGGCGATCAGTTTGACACCAGGGATTATTTTTTTGATTCTTTCCGGTGCTTTGGGGCTTTCCAGATAAATGGGAGAGGCTTCCCCCACAGCGATTTCATCTGTGACACCAGCGAAGAGATTCCTGTAGCTTTCAACAGATGTAATTTCAAACGGCAAATCCAGTTTTGACCAATGCGCCATGATATATGGATCCTGATAGGCAAAAAACAGCGTTTCCTTAATCTGGCTCATAAAAATCTGGGGATGGTTGTCCAGATATCGCCATAAAGACGTGGTACCGGCCTTGGCAGCGCCGATGATCAAGAAATTGGGCAAGGTCATTTTGAAAGTTTCCCTTCACGCAGATCAAAATGAATAAATTACATCATATTATCAAGAAAACAGCATCACACAAAGCCCTTTTTTTAAACGTCACAAATGGCTTGATTCTGTTGGTGCTTTTACTGCTATTGGGTTCATTTCTTTTTTCAGCATTTTTTCTCAAACAGCAGATTTTTTCTCAAAGCAGTGTCCAGAACACTTTACAGACAGATGAATTCAACTGGAATATCAACCAGATCAGGATCGATGTTATCTCAGTCAACACAGATCAGGGTCAAGTTGTTCTCAATTTTTCCAACAATATTCCATTTTTGCAGCGGTTAAAAATGAAAATTGACCAGAACGGCAGTACCGTCCGTGAGTGGCGGGATGTTGATGAAGGTCGGTTTTCCCTGGATATTGAAAAAGGAGAAAACGTGCTTTCCATTTATGGAATAAACCAATACGGCAGGTTGACAAACAAGGCTGAACTGGCCATATCCTATGATGGGAATCATCTGGAAATGAACAATGCATCGGGTCATATCATAAATCCATCCTACAGGTTTGTTTTTCAATCTCCGGATAACGTCAAAAGATTACACTTCAAATCCATCATTGAGCTGGCCCTCCCGAAAAAGCTGAATGAAATGGATGAGATTGTTGCCATCAGGAAATGGGTTCGAAACCTGCAGGGGCCGTTTTCAAAAGAAATGTGGCAAAATACACCCAAAACAGATGATCCACTCAAAGCACTTGCAGAAATGCAGAAAAAGACGCCCGGATTGTGCAGGCGTTTTGCGGTCGTTCTTCATGGTGCCTTCCTGAGTGTCGGAATACCGGTCAGGCTGGTTTTTGCAACCCCGGATTTTTATAGCCACTCCTATAACCATTCTTTGGTAGAGGTCTGGTCTCAGACATTGAATAAATGGATACTGGTGGATGCAACCATGGACACCCTATATATGATTGACAATCAACCTGCTGGTTTACTGGAGTTTTCCAGAGCGGTGCGAAATCAGGAATGGGAAAAGATATCCTTTGAAAGAAACGGATCAGATCATCTACCAGAGCCCAGAATCTTCAAGGAAGGAACTTTGGAACTTTCTCCATTTATCAAATCATTCAACCATATTTTCGCCGCCAAATCCAACGCTCTCTTTGACGGATATCAGGTCAGTCTTTTTTCAAAAAAAAGAATTCATTTTGTACATTATCATGAAAAAGATATGGCACGTTTTCCCGAAGGAAAAAGAAAACTGGGGTGGATTTCATTTGTATTTTCCGGAATTGGATTGCTTTTTGGAAGCATTTTTTTAATGATAAGGATCTGTTATTTGAAAAATACGATACAAAAAAACATACTATGGAATCCTTGAAATGAAAATACACCTGATAGCCGCTGCCAGACCCAATTTTATGAAAATCGCCCCCCTGTATCATGAACTGGTGTCCAGACCCAATCTGGAACCGGTCATTGTCCATACCGGCCAGCATTATGACCTGAACATGTCGGATGTCTTTTTCAGGGATTTCAAACTGCCGGCACCGCATATTCATCTCGGGGTGGGCAGCGGGACCCATGCCCAGCAGACCGGCAATGTGATGATCGCCTATGAAAAAGTCCTCATGGATACCCGGCCGGACCTGGTGGTGGTGGTCGGGGATGTGAATTCAACCGTTGCCGCTACCCTGGCTGCCGTGAAACTGGGCATCAAAACCGCCCATCTGGAAGCAGGCCTTCGTTCCGGTGACCGGACCATGCCCGAAGAGATCAACCGGATTGTGACGGATGCCATTGCCGACTATCTGTGGACCCCGTCGAAGGACGGGAATGAAAACCTTGAAAAAGAAGGCGTTGCCAGAGAGAAAATTACCCTGGTGGGCAACATTATGATCGATTCTCTGGAGATGGCCAGGCCGGTCATCGAATCAAAGGCCGTGTTTCTGGAATATGGATTTCAAAAAGAACAATATGGCCTGGTGACACTTCACAGGCCTTCCAATGTAGATGATCCCGACAGCCTGGAACGATTGTGTCTGGAACTGGCACGAATATCCCGGGAACTTCCCCTGATATTTCCCATTCATCCCAGAACCCGGGCCAATCTGAAAAAATTCAAGCTGGATCAAGTGTTGAAAGAAAACAAAGCCATCCGCCTTATTGAACCGCTGGGGTATATCCATTTCATGAACCTGGTATTCAACGCCAGACTTTTAATTACCGATTCCGGCGGGGTTCAGGAGGAAACAACCTATTTAGGGATTCCCTGCCTGACCCTGCGGCCCAATACTGAAAGGCCGGTCACTACTACTATCGGCACCAATCGGTTGTGTACACCTGCCACGCTTTTCGGTCATGTTGTCACGGTTTTGGATGGCCAGCGTTCCTCGGGAAGTATCCCGGAGCTTTGGGATGGCAGAACCGCCGGACGTGTGGCTGACAGAATCGAATCTCTGATGGTTTGATCAATAAACATGTCCATACATTGCCGAAAAAAACAGTGGCTGGCGTTATTGTTCACAGCGGTGGTGATCCTGATCATGGCCGGATCTCTCATGCCCATGGCGGAAATACCGGAGTCTGAAAAAACATGGCAGGAAAAAATAATGTCTGTGATTACGAATCTGATGCATGTTCCCATGTATGGGGCGTTGACTCTGGTATCGCTTCATTATTTTGAGTGTATCCGGTTTTCACGGCTGGGTGGTGCAGTGGTTTCGCTTTTGATTGCCATGGCTTTGGGGGCGCTTGTCGAGGTGCTTCAGATGTATGTGCCGGGCCGCTTTGGCAGTTTGTCTGATATCGGGTTGAATGCTGCCGGCATCGCCGGAGGACTGATTTTGTTTTATAAAATTCGTTGCAAATCAGGAGGATAGAGGGCTTTAACCCCTATTTTTTGGTTTTTTTTCAAACACCGGCCATGGATTCCCCATGGCCGGTGTTGTTTTAAGAATCAATTGCCGGATGTAATGAAAAATGATAGACTGCAAGTTTGAGTATAAAAAAATATGCAGCGGCGGGATATACGCAGCCCTGTCATGCAACAAACAGGAACAATGGACAAGGATGACCGTGAATGGAATCAGACACCATAGACAGGGCAAGGGTCCGGGAGATCAATAAACGCCGGACCTTTGCCATAATTTCCCACCCGGATGCCGGGAAAACCACTTTGACTGAAAAACTGCTGCTGTTCGGCGGGGCCATCACCCAGGCCGGTGCCGTGAAATCCAGAAAAACCGACCGGGCCGCGTTGTCCGATTTTCTGTCCATTGAACAGGAACGCGGCATTTCCGTTTCTTCCTCGGTCATGAAATTTGAATACAAAGGGTATGAGATCAATCTGCTGGACACGCCCGGGCATCAGGATTTTTCCGAAGACACCTACCGGGTGCTCACGGCCGTGGACTGCGCGGTCATGATCATCGACAATGCCAAAGGCGTGGAGCCCCAGACCCAGAAACTCATGGAGGTGTGCCGCATGCGCAACACCCCCATCATCACCTTTATCAACAAACTGGACAGGGAAGGGCTGGACCCGCTGGATATTTTCGAGGACATCGAAGACAAACTCCAGATCGAATGCGTGCCGTTGACATGGCCCATCGGCATGGGCAAGCGGTTTAAAGGGGTGTATAATTTTGAAACCAGAGAACTGGGGATTTTCACTCCGGGATATACACCCAAAGATGATGACGGTATCATGATTCAGGATTTGTCCGACCCCCGGCTGGATGAACTGATCGCTTCATCCCAGGCGGATCAGCTCAGAGAAGATGTGGAACTTATCAAAGGGGCATCTGATCCCTTTGACATGTCCCTGTATCTTTCAGGGACCCAGACCCCGGTGTTTTTCGGTTCCGCCATCAACAATTTCGGGGTCAAGGAAATGCTGGATGCGTTTGTTAAAATTGCGCCCCCGCCCGGGATCCGGCCGGCCCAGTCCCGGGATGTCAACCCCATGGAAAGCGATTTTTCAGGATTTGCCTTTAAGATTCAGGCCAATATGGACCCGGAACACCGGGACCGGATCGCGTTTTTCCGCATCTGTTCCGGCAAGTTCATCAAAGGAATGAAGGTGAAGCATCACCGCATCGGGAAAGAGATCCGCCTGTCCAATGCCACCATGTTCATGGCCCAGGAACGCAGCCATGTGGAAGAAGCCTATCCCGGTGATATCATCGGGATACACAATCACGGCACCATCAAGATCGGGGATACATTCACCACCAGAGAGCCGTTGAAATTTTTGGGTATTCCCAGTTTTGCGCCCGAACATTTCCGGCGGGTCCTGCTCAAGGACCCCCTCAAGACCAAGTCCTTGAACAAGGGATTGACCCAGCTGGCTGAAGAAGGTACCATCCAGGTGTTCCGGCCGTTGATGGGGAACATGCACGTGATCGGGGCCGTGGGCGTTTTGCAGTTTGACGTGACCATGGCACGGCTCAAGGCGGAATACAATGTCCAGGCCGGATACGAGCCCATTGACCTGTCTGTGGCCAGATGGGTGACCTGTGAGGATGAAAAGACCCTGAAACGGTTCCGCCAGAAGAATGAATCCAGTCTCGCCCTGGATGCAGAAGGGTGCCTGACCTTCATGACCACCAGCGAATATCAGCTGGGTTTTGTCATGGAAGAATGGCCGGACATCCGGTTCCACAAAACCCGCGAGCACAACATTTAATTCACGTTTATTGATCTATTTTTTGAAAGGAGAGCCCCATGACAGCGCAGCGAATTCACAATTTTAACGCCGGTCCGGCCGCATTGCCTCTGCCAGTACTGGAGGAGATCCAGGCCTCGTTTTTGAATTTCAAGGGTTCCGGCATGTCCATCACCGAGATCAGTCACCGGTCGGCCCAGTTCGACGAAGTGATCAACGATGCCATCGACCGGGCCAGGCAGCTGTTGAACCTGGATGATTCCTGGCATGTGCTGTTCATCCAGGGCGGCGCGTCTCTGCAGTTCGCCATGATCCCCATGAATTTTCTGAACCAGGGGCAGACCGCGGACTACATCAACACTGGCACCTGGTCCACCAAAGCCATCAAAGAAGCACAGATTCTGGGTAAAACCATTCAGGTGACCGCCTCTTGCGAAAATGAGAATTTCTGCTATATTCCAGAGGCCATTTCCTGCACCCCGGAGGCCCGGTATGTGCACCTCACCTCCAACAATACCATCAAAGGCACCCAGTTTGCACAGTTTCCGGAAACCGGCGGCATCCCTCTGGTGGCGGACATGTCCTCGGATATTTTTTCCCGGCCTCTGCCCATGGACAAGTTCGGCCTGATCTATGCCGGTGCCCAGAAAAACCTGGGGCCGTCCGGCACCTGTCTGGTGGTCATCAAAAAGAATTTTCTGGAAACCGCCAACCCGGATCTGCCTTCCATGCTCAAATACAGCACGTATGCGGAGAAAAACTCCATGTACAACACACCGCCGTGCTTTGGGATCTATACCATCGGCCTGGTGTTCAAGTGGATCCAGGAACAGTTCGGCACCCTGGAGGCCCTGGCCGCATTCAATGAGGAAAAAGCGGCCATGCTGTACGATGTGATTGACAACTCTGATTTTTACCGGGGCACGGCCCGAAAGCATTCCCGGTCCCTGATGAACGTGACCTTCCGGCTGCCCGACGAAGATCTGGAAAAACAGTTTGTGGCCGATGCCCTGAAACATGGACTGGGCGGTCTCAAGGGCCACCGGTCTGTGGGCGGATGCCGGGCTTCCATCTACAATGCCGCCATAAAAGAGGGGGTCCAGGCGCTCAAGGATTTCATGATCGCTTTTGAAAAGGAGAATGGATGATGAAAGTGCTGGTCAGTGATAAAATGGATGAGGCAGGCATCGATATTTTCAAAAAACAGGACGGAATCGATGTGGAAGTGAACACCGGGCTGTCCCCAGAGGCACTCAGAGATATCATCGGGTCCTATGACGCGCTGGCCATCCGGAGCGCCACCAAGGTGGACAAGGCCCTGCTGGATGCGGCGGTCAACCTCAAGGTGATTGCCCGGGCCGGCATCGGCCTGGACAATGTGGACATTGACGAGGCCACCCGCAAAGGGGTGGCGGTCATGAACACCCCCGGCGGCAACACCGTGACCACGGCCGAGCATGCCATTGCCATGATGATGTCTTTGACCCGGAACATCCCCCGGGCCACCGCTTCCATGAAAGCCGGGAAGTGGGAGAAAAAACTGCTCCAGGGCCGGGAGATCTTCAACAAGACTTTAGGGGTTGTCGGGTTCGGCAACATCGGGTCGATTGTGGCCAACCTGGGCAAGGGGCTGAGAATGCGGGTCATTGTGTACGACCCAAACATCTCCAAAGAACACATCGAAAAACAGGGATTCGAGTATGTGGATCTGGACACCCTGTATCATACGGCAGACTATATCACGATCCATGTTCCCAAGATGGAGGCCACCATCGATCTGCTGGATGCTGAAGCGTTTGAGAAGATGAAGCCGGGGGTGTATGTGATCAACTGCGCCCGGGGCGGCATTGTCAACGAATCGGCCCTGCATGAGGCGATCGTGACCGGAAAGGTGGCCGGTGCGGCCCTGGACGTGTTTTCCACGGAACCCCCTGAAGACCTGCCCCTGCTGAAACTGGACCAGGTGGTGGCCACCCCGCACCTGGGGGCCTCCACCAAGGAAGCCCAGACCAATGTGGCCGTTGCCGCCGCCAACCAGATCATTGCCTATCTTTTGTTCGACACGGTGATCAATGCCGTGAACGTGCCCTCGGTCACAGGAGAGGTGCTGCGCCAGCTCAAACCGTTTCTGTATCTTGCGGAAAAAATGGGCAAGATGCAGGCACAGCTTATTTCAGGCGGTATCAGGGAAGTGCATATCGAATATATCGGTAAATTTCCGGATCTGGATCTCAAACCGGTTACCATTGCAGCCATCAAGGGACTGCTCAATGAATTTATTCCCTATGAGGTCAACTCTGTGAACGCCATTTCTCTGGCCAATGAAAAAGGGATCAAAATATCTGAAGCCACTGTTCAGGATTCAGGCAATTTTTTAAATCTGATCCGAATGACCGTGGTCACGGACACCGGTACCGACGTGGTGGCTGGCACCATCTTCGGCAAGGACACGGCCCGGATCGTGCGCATCAACAAATTCCGGCTGGAAGTG
Source organism: Desulfotignum sp. (assembly GCA_021737695.1). GTDB lineage: Bacteria > Desulfobacterota > Desulfobacteria > Desulfobacterales > Desulfobacteraceae > Desulfotignum. The sequence continues at coordinate 157,684 of JAIPDL010000001.1, forward strand.
ATTCCCGAAGGCCATCTGGGCCTGATTCACAACGTGGACAAGCCCGGTTCCATCGGTTCCATCGGCAACACCCTGGGAAAACACCATATCAATATCTCCCGCATGATGGTGGGCCGGGAGGAAGACGGCCAGCGAAACATCATTTTTCTGAAAACCGATCCCCCGGTGCCGTCGGATGTGATTGCGGAAATCGAAGCCCTGGAGCTGGTGGTGAGCATGAAGACCTTTGAGCTGTAACCGTGCGTGATCCAGAAAGAAAGATTCCCTATAACTACACATCGGCCGGGGATGACCCGATTATCCGGCATCTTTTCGGAACAGATGTGCTGCAGATCATAAAGACCCTGGAAACCAAGAAAAATACCGGTCGCTCCGCCCGGCTGCTGTACCGGTTCATGGGGGATCTGTTCATCATCGGGCGAAATCCGTTCCTTTTTCAGGAGCTGGTGGCGCATCCGGTCCAGCGAAAGCAGCTGTTTTCCGAATTTGAAAAAGATCTGGACATCATTGAAAACGCTGCCAAACATCCCGAAGTGTTTCAGGTGCTGGATGCTTGCAGACAGACCCTGAAAAAACTGGTCAACCAAATCACCACCCAGGCGGGGTTTCACCGGAAAATCCTACGAGCCTTTGGCCCGATTGTCGGTAAAGACAACATTTATTTTGATCCGTTCACCCTGACGGCCCATGCCACCGACGCCACGGACTGGCGGCGGTTTCTGCCCAAAGCTGTGCTGCGGCCTGACAAGGAATCCCAGGTGCCAGAACTGGTGAAAAAAATCCGTGAACTGGGATTGTGCATCATCCCCCGGGGAGGGGGCACCGGATTGACCGGCGGGGCCACACCGCTCACGTCAGACTGTGTGATGATCAACACGGAAAAACTCAACCGCATCGGTGCCATTGCCCCGCTGGCTGAAGTGGGTGACGGCACCTGTTTTTCCATTGAGGTGCAGGCCGGGGTGCTGACCCAGGATGCCAAAGATGCGGCCCGGGATCAGGGACTGATATTTGCCACCGACCCCACATCCGCCTGGGCCTGTACCATTGGCGGCAACCTGGCGGAGAATGCCGGGGGAAAAACAGCGGTCCTGTTCGGCACGGCCCTGGACAATGTGTTGTCCTACCGCATTGTCATGCCGGACGGCAAGGTGTACAGCGTGTCCCGGAAAGGCCATCCGGGGCGGAAAATTTTGTATACTGATACGGTGGTTTTTGACGTCTTTGACGATACCGGCGAAACGGTCCGGACCATTGAACTGACCGGCGCGGATATCCGCAAAAAGGGACTGGGCAAGGATGTCACCAATAAATATCTCAACGGCCTTCCCGGCATCCAAAAAGAGGGGTGTGACGGGATCATCATCCGGGCGAGATTCATCCTGTATCCGGAATTTTCTGTTAAAAAAACCTGCTGCATCGAATTTTTCGGCAATGACATGACCGAAGCCGGGCAGGTGATCACAGCCATCTCCGCCACGTTTGCCCACAAGGATCCGGCGGTCATGGCCCTGGAACATTTTGACGAAGCCTATATCAAGGCCATTGACTACAAAACCAAAAACGCCCTGGGCAACCGGCTCAAGGCAGTGCTGCTGGTGGACCTGGTGTCCAATGATACCGGCCGGCTCGACCAGGGGGTGACGACCCTGGCATCCATTCTGGCGCCCTTTGAAAAAACCGGCCTGACCATTGCCCGGACCGATGAAGAAGCCATACGCTTCTGGGAGGACCGCAAGCGTTTAGGAGCCATTGCCGCCCATACCAACGCGTTTAAACTCAATGAGGACATTGTGCTGCCCCTGTCCTCACTGGCGCAGTTTGTCAAATTCGTGGACCAGACCAACCTGGAGGAAAAGGCTTTCAACCAGGCCCAGATCATTGACAATATGGTGGCCTACCTGGACCGGGCTGTGCCCCTGTCAGATCCCCAGTGGCTGGAAAAAAAAGTAGGCCAGGCCAAGGACCTGGCCTGGTCCACCAAAAAAAAACTGCCCATTGCCTCCAGAGATGCCCTGGAAGCAGGGATCCATGCCAAAAATTTCTATACCCATGTCTGTGAGAGTCTGCGGGGATATACCCATATTCTGGAAAAACTGGAAACCATCTATGACTCCAGCCGGTCCCGTCTGATTGTGGTGGCCACCCACATGCATGCCGGAGACGGCAATGTGCATGTGAACATTCCGGTACTGTCCAATGACCGGGAAATAATGGAACGGGCGGCTTTGACGGCTGACCGGATCATGGAAAAGGCGGTGGCCCTGAACGGGGTGGTATCCGGAGAACACGGCATCGGCATCACCAAATTCAAATATCTGTTACCCGAAGCGGTTCAGGCACTGGATCAATACCGCAACCAGGTGGATCCGGACCGGATCATGAATCCGGGCAAACTAAGTGAACCTGACATTTTAAACAAGGTGTTCACGCCTTCCTTCAATCTGTTGAAGCTTGAAGCACGGATTCTCAAGCATGGCTCCCTGTATGATCTGGCCATGAACATTGCCAATTGCGTACGGTGCGGCAAATGCAAGCCCATGTGTCCGGTGTTTTACCCGGAAAAAAACATGTTTTTTCATCCCCGGAACCGGAACCTGGCTCTGGGATCCCTGATTGAAGCGTTGCTGTACATCACCCAGCGGACCCGGTCCACTGGATTCCAGATCTTGAAAAATTTAGAAGAAATCGCAGATCATTGTACCATCTGCCACCGGTGCCTGACCAAATGCCCGGTAAATATCGACTCCGGGGATATCACCATCGAGTCCCGGGAAATCCTTAAAACCATGCAGTTCAAGCACACCCCGTTGTCCACCCGGACCACGTTGAAATATCTGGCAGACAAGCGGCCGGTGCCAAACCAGCTGACCCGGCCGTGGCTCCTGGGCGCAGGGACTTTTCTCCAGCGCGCCGGGGCCACCTTGCTGTCCCCGGTTGCCGGTGTCAAGCCGTTGTCCGGGATCCGGTCCATGCAGGTGCTGCGGTCTAAAATGCCCTGGCCGGATGCAGCCACGCTCCGGTCCAAAGTTCCCATGACACTGAAAAACCAGGCATTGCTCCTGGAACCTTTGGAACCGGCCATCTCCACGGTATTTTATTTTCCCGGATGCGGCAGTGAACGCATTTATTCACGGATCTCCCGGGCGGCCCTGTTTATCTTACTGTCTCAAAATCACCGGGTAATTCTGCCGCCGCCGTTTCTGTGCTGTGGGTATCCTTTTCTGGTCAATGCCCAGACCAAGCAATTTGAAGAACTGGCGTTGAAAAACACCATTGTCTTGACCCAGATCCGGGACATGTTCAATGACCTGACCTTTGATGCCGTGGTGGTGTCCTGCGGCACCTGCATGGAATCGCTGGGCCATCTGGGTGTGGCCCAGATTTTTGAAGCCTCGGTAACCGATGTCAGTGAACATGTACTGGCCCGCTGGACCCTGCCGGAACCGCTGGCAACCCCTTGTTTTTACCATGCGCCTTGCCATGATTCATTAAAAGACAAGGGAACTGCATTGCTGAAAACCCATGGGTTCGCCGTGACCCCGGTGCCGCACTGCTGCTCCCAGGCCGGAACCATGGCCCTGTCCCGGCCGGATATCAGCCACAACATGCTGGTGCGCAAACAGGACGTATTGACCCTGGCAGGCCATGTCAGACAAACACCGCGGGCACGGATTCTTACCAACTGTCCGTCCTGTGTGCAGGGTCTGGGACGGCTGACCGGGGTGACACCGGTTCATCTGGCTGAAGCCCTGGCCGAAGCCATGGGGGGGAGTCTTTGGAAAAACAAACGATTGGACGAATTGACCCGTTCCCGGGAAATTGTGACGTTTTAACCATGAATCTGATTCTGCTGACCCCGGATGACTTTATTTCCGCCCACCGGGTCTGTCTCACAGGCCGACGATATACCCATGTCCGGTCCGTGCTCAAAGCCGGGCCCGGGGATGTGGTGGCCTGCGGCATGATCAATGGAAACATGGGGTACGGCAAAATCCAGGACATGGCTCCCCGGAAACTGGTGATGCAGGTGACACTGCATCAGCCCCCCCCGGCGGCCATACCGTTGAACCTGGTGCTGGCACTGCCCCGGCCCAAGATGCTTCGCCGGATCATCCAGAACGTCACGGCCCTGGGGGTCAAGCAGATCTTTCTGGTGAATTCCTGGCGGGTGGAAAAAAGTTTCTGGCAGAGCCCGTTTTTGCACGATGACAATCTGGTGCAATACCAGCGGCTGGGCCTGGAGCAGGCAAAAGACACGGTCATGTCGGATATCAGCAAAAAGCGGTTTTTCAGCCGGTTTGTCAAAAAAGACCTGCCGGAAATTTCCAGCGGTACCCGGTGTATCACCGCCCACCCCAAAACCGATCAGGTCTGTCCAGCCGGTGTAAATCAGCCGGTGACCCTGGCAGTGGGACCGGAAGGGGGGTGGATCGATCTGGAAATCAAGACCCTGGAAGATATCGGATTTATCACCTGCGCAATGGGACAGCGGATTCTCACCGTTGAGACCGCTGTCACCAGCCTGATCTCCCGATTGTTTGTCTGACCTGTATCCGGTTATTTGCCGGCATCCGCTTTTTTCTGTTCCAGTTCATCCCAGCGGGTATACAATGCCTGGACCCGGGCTTCCGCTTTTTCCAGGTCCCGGCAGATATTTGCCATTTGGATGGGATCTGCCATAACTTCCGGGTCCTGAACACGGGCACTCAGATCAGTGACCCGGGCTTCCGCCTCCAGAATGGTTTCTTCCATATGTTCCAGTTCATACTTGTCCTTGAAAGAAAAAGCAAGCCCGGACCCAGGAGCGGTCCGGGTTTCTGACGCTGGTTTTGATGCTGGGGCGGTACCGGATTTTGTTTCTGATCCGGAAGCGGGTTCCTGTTTTTTGGAACCCGGACTTTTCCGGGTTTCCGCTGAAAAAATCTGGCTGAAATTTTTGTAAAACGCCGGGGGCGAATCCGGGTCCAGAAACAACATCCGGTGGCAGACCCGATCCATGAGATACCGGTCATGGGAAACGATCACCACGGCACCGGGAAATTCTTTGATCCGCTGTTCCAGAACTTCCAAAGACAGGATATCCAGGTCATTGGTGGGCTCGTCCAGCAGCAGTACGTCCGCCGGCTGCAACATCAGGTTCGCCAGAACGATCCGGGCTTTTTCACCGCCGGACAACCGGTGCACCGGCATGTCCAGCTGATCCGGCATAAACAGAAACCGCTTGGCCCAGGTGACCACATGCACGCTTTTTCCCTGGTAATGGACGGAATCTCCACCGGCCGGGTTCAATGCCTCCCGCAGCAGGCTGTCCGGGTCCAGCCGGGATCTGTTCTGATCAAACACCGCAACTTTCAGTCCGTCTGCCCATTTGACCGTACCCTGGTCCGGGGACAGTTTTTTTTCCAGCAAAGACAGAAACGTGGATTTGCCGGATCCGTTGACTCCCACCACGCCCAGACAGAATCCCGGTCCCAGTTCAAACGTGATCCCGGAAAACAGCGGTTTTTGTCCATACCCTTTGGTCAGGTTGTGCACCTGGATCAATTTCCGGGTCTGGCGGCCGGTGCCGGTGAAATCCATATCCACCCGGGCGGTGTAGCGGTTTCTTTCCTTGAGCGCATCCAGGGCCTGACGTAAATTCTCTGCCTGATCAATGCGGAATTTGGCTTTGGTGGACCGGGCCTTGGCCCCCTGGCGAAGCCATTCATCCTCCCGCCGCATTTTGCTGGCCATGGATGCCTGCTGTTTTTCCTGGGCAGCCAGAAATTTGTTGCGTTCCTGTTCAAACATCCGGTAACCGCCCTGGACCTTGAAATATCCTTTGGGATAATATTTGGCAATTTCCAGGGTCCCGGCACAAATGTTTTCCAGAAATGCCCGGTCATGACTTACCACGATAAATGAAAACAACGCAGATGTCAGAATCTGTTCCAGCCATAGAATGCCATGGATATCCAGATGGTTGGTGGGTTCGTCCAATAACAGAAGATTCGGGTCCATGCACAGGGAACGGGTGATGGCCAGTCGTTTTTTCCATCCCCCGGACAGGTTTTTAACCTGGACAGTTGTATCTACAAATCCTCCTTTTCCCAGGGCCTGATTCACCCGGCGGTGCTTTTCTTTGTCATCCATGGGTAAATGAGCCAGGCAGTCAAACAGCACGGTTTCCACGGTATGGTCCGGATCCAGCCGGTCTTCCTGGGAAAGGTACGCGATGCGGCAGTTTTTTTGAACACTGATTTCCCCGGTATCCGGCAATGCTTCACCGGCAATGAGTTTGAGCAATGTGGATTTGCCGCTGCCGTTGTTGCCGATCAGTCCCAGTTGTTCCCCGGCTTTGAAATCGATACTCAGATCTGAAAAAAGGGTATCATCCCCATAGGACTTGGATATGTCGGACAAGGTAAAGAAAACGGACATAAAACACCTGATATTAGGAATGGTTGCGGATGCGCCTGTAGACCCGGATCATTTTGATCAAAAATGTGACGGCCAGGGCCGCACTGATCAAAAGCACAAAACTGGCGGCAAAAAAGGTCATGATAAATGAAAACGGATCCGGCAGTTGATACGAGGATATCAGCAGATCCAGGCCGAACAGGAAAAAAAATACCGACACAAAAAGCAGCAGTAATTGGAAAACCCACCACGTATATTTTATTTGAACCAAAAATGCATCCTTGGGGAATGTTGACAAAAAAGTTGTGGGACACCTTACTGGTTCAAGCAAAAAAAATCAAATCAATATTGATTATTCACCCGGCGTTCCTATAATAAAGACACATATAAATCTGTATCGATCACACAGACAGCCAAACCGTTTCAATCCAGGGAGAAACCGCATTCATGAGAATCCTGCTGGTGGAAGATGATGAAAAAATTACCCGGTTTGTGGAAAAAGGGCTTGATTCCGCCGGATTTGCAGTGGATACCGCCGCCACCGGACCTTTGGGGTTTGAAAAAGCGTTTGATATATCCTATGATGTATTGATCATCGATATCATGCTGCCGGAAATGGACGGGTTTTCTCTGATCCGCCGCATCCGAAAACACAAAAACAATACGCCCATTATTGTGCTGAGCGCCCGGGGCCGGGTGGATGATCGTGTCAAAGGGCTGGAGGCCGGAGCAGATGATTATCTGACCAAGCCGTTTGCATTTTCCGAACTGCTGGCCAGAATCCAGGCCCTGATCCGCCGGGCCGGCAATGTCACAGATCCGGTGGTGCTCACATGCAGCGATCTGAAAATGGATGTCCTGAAACGGCGGGTGTTCCGGGGAGATGATCCCATCGATCTCCAGCCCCTGGAATTTTCTTTGCTGGAATACCTGTTGCGGAATAAAAACCGGGTGGTGTCCAAAACCATGATCATGGAGCATGTGTGGCATTATAATTTCAATCCCATGACCAATGTGGTGGAAGCCCGGATCTGCCGGTTAAGAGACAAAGTGGACAAAGATTACCCGAACCGCCTGATACATACCATGCGCGGGGCCGGATATGTGATAAGGGATGAGGATGCCTGATCTGTTCAGGACCATCCGGTTCCGGTTGACGCTCTGGTTTACGGGTATTTTTTCCATTTCCGCTGCTGTGGCATTTATCCTGTTTTATTATCTGGCTGTCCAGACTCTCCAGAATCAGATCGATGAAGAGCTGTTGGACAAAGCCGCTCAGTTTTCGACTGTCATCCGCCAGAGCGGGATGAGAGGGGCCGGTAACCTGGCGGTGATTGAATCCAAGGCCGCCGGCGAAAAAATGATTTTTTTCAGGCTCCTGTATCCCACAGGCGAGGTGTTTGCGTCCTCCCACATGTCTTACTGGAAAGATATCCAGGTGGACCATGTTCTGCTGCACCAATTGATAGAGAAAAAATCCCCGGTGTTTGATACCCGCATGATGGACAACGTTCACAAGGCCCGAATTTTATACACATTCGTGGCACACAATGCGATTTTACAGACCGGCATCACCATGGAATCCCAGTCCCGGTTTCTCGGTGCGTTTAAGCGCGTGTTCATGGTGGCCATGGGATTTATTGTGGGGTTTTCCGCTTTATCCGGGTGGTTTCTGGTGCAAAAAGCCCTGTCCCGGGTGGATACCATCACCCGCACCGCCAAAAGTATCACCGGTTCCAGTCTTCAGAAACGGGTGCCGGTCACGGGCAGCAAAGATGAACTGGATGATCTGGCCAGCACCTTTAACCAGATGCTGGACCGGATTCAATCCCTGGTCAGCGGCATCCGGGAAATGGGAGACAACATGGCCCATGATCTGAAAAGCCCGGTCACCCGGATCCGGGGAACCGCTGAATTGACGCTGTTACAGGGAGAAACCCTGGAAGAATTTCATTCCATGGCTGCCAGCACCATAGAAGAATCTGACCGGCTCCTGGACATGATCAACACCATGCTGGTGATTTCCAGAACCCGGGCAGGGGAGGGGGATTTTTATTTTGAATCCATGGATCTGACTCAAATGATTCAGGAAGCCTGTGATCTGTTTGCTCCGGTGGCCGAAGACAAAGACATTGCCTTTTTCTGTCATGTACCGGGCCGGTTTGAGGTGATGGCGGATGTGACCATGCTTCAGCGGGCATTTTCCAATTTGCTGGACAATGCCATCAAATATACGGATACCGGGGGACAAATCACGATTCAACTGATCAAAAAAAATGATTCCATCGTGGCGATTCAAGTGACAGATACCGGTCCGGGAATTGACTTGCAGTTTCACGAGCGGATTTTTGACCGGTTTTTTCGGGCAGAATCCTCCCGGACCAGTCCGGGCAGCGGTTTGGGATTGTCTTTTGCCAGAGCCATTGCCCGAGAGCACAAAGGGGATATTCATGTCCAAAGCAGCCCCGGGGAGGGTGCCTGCTTCACGCTCACATTGCCATATTGTAATTTTCAGGTCATTTAAAAATCATCTTTCAGTATTATAATACCCTCAAAAGGAAAAAATCTGTTTAAACCAGGCGTTGATTGATTTTTTTTCAAACGCAACATTCAAAAAGGAGAATACCATGAAACACTTGAAACGAACGCATCTGATTCTCACGTTGCTGGTGAGTGTTTTTCTGCTGACATCCCTGCCGGTATGGGCCGCCCAGAAACAAAAAATGATCCCGGCCGGGTTTTCTGATCTGGCCGGAACAGCCAGGGCCGGGGTGGTCAATATCCAGACCGTGAAAACCGTTCAGGGCGGCGGCCGGGTTTTTCAGCATTTTTTCGGCCATCCCTTCGGAAACCGGGAAGGGCTTGAAGATTTTTTTGGCCCGTTTCTCACCCCCCAGCCCCAGAACCGGAAAGAACAGAGTCTGGGCTCCGGATTTATCATTTCCAAAGACGGGTATATTGTCACCAATCATCATGTGATCAAAGGCGCGGATGAGATTAAGGTGATTCTTCATGATAAAACCGAACTTGACGCGGAAATCGTGGGTACCGACCCCATGACGGACCTGGCGCTTATCAAGGTGGATGCTAAAAATTTACAACCGTTGAAATTCGGCAAATCCAGCGAAGCGGCCATCGGCTCCTGGGTGGTGGCCATCGGCAGCCCGTTCGGGCTTGAGCAGACCGTTACTGCGGGCATTATTTCCGCCAAAGGCCGGATCATCGGTTCTGGACCCTATGATGACTTTATCCAGACCGATGCGTCCATCAATCCAGGCAACAGTGGCGGACCGTTGCTGAATCTGGAAGGCGAAGTCATCGGAATCAACACCGCCATTGTGAGGTCCGGCCAGGGCATCGGGTTTGCCATCCCGTCCGATCTGGCCACCGGCATTATCGATCAGCTTATCGACACCCGACAGGTCTCCCGGGGATGGATGGGCGTGGGCATCCAGGACATCACACCGGAACTGGCGGAATATTATGACATCGATTCGACCGGGGGGGTGTATGTGGCCAAGGTGTATGAAGACAATCCCGCCCATGAAGCCGGAATCAAATCCGGGGATGTGATTCTTGAGGTCAATGGCCAAAAAATCGAAACCTCCCGGGATCTGTCCCTTACCATTGCCAATCTCAAGGTGGAAGAGACCGTGGATGTAAAAATTATCCGGGAAGGCAAGGAAAAAACCGTGAAGGTCAAACTGGGAAAACGCCCGGATCAGGATCCGGAAATGATGGCATCGCTGAATGAATTCGACAGTTTTGGGTTCAAGTTCAAAGAACTTGATGCCCCCACTGCCCAGCGCCTGGGATATCCTGAAGAAGTTAAAGGATTGATTGTCACTGAACTCAAACCTGATTCTCCGGCCGACAGCTCAGGGGTCCGAACCGGAGACCTGCTCATGGAGCTCAACCGCCAGCGAATCACTGATCTGACATCCTATCATGAGGTGTTATCCCGCATTGAAAAAGGCCGGGCTGCCCAGCTGCTGTTCAGAAGAGGCAACAGCCATGTGTATGTGGTGCGGTTTGAAAAATAACGATAACGTTTAAAACAGTTGAAATTAAAAAATCTTCCTGCAGATCCATTCTGCAGGAAGATTTTTTGTTTGCCCGCCATGGCCTGGATGATGAGTATCTCAAATTTAAAGACGGTTAACAGCCTTAACCAATTTAGGATTCATATTTTTGGAATCATTGCTCTGGGTGGATGATATTTTATCCAAATTTATTGGTGCCATTAATGCTGAAACAATGGACTTTATGCTTGTAACGGCCTGTTCTTTTGAAAGGAATGGTGGAGCTGAGGGGGAACGAGTTTAAAAGCCCCTAATGCCAAGGTTTTCGACCGTTTCAGCCATTTTCCGAAACTCACTTTTGTCCAATTTTGTACCAGATGATTGCCCCCGGATCAAGGGGAATTTTTTGGCATAAATTTCTGAGACCAGATGAGGGCGTCATGTCATCCGAGTTTTTCCCCAGTGTCCCTCCGTATCCTCTCAAACCTCTCCAGACTTCTCCAGCCAAAAATCTTTTCAAAAATTCCAGAATGAAAATCATTGAATTCTTTTTTCATGTTTGCAATATAAATATTGAAGGTAATTTCTGAAAAAGGGAGCGGCCTATGTCGGTGACCAGAAGGGAACTTTATGAACAGGTTTGGTCGATGCCGATGATGCATCTTGCGAAACACTATGGTTTGTCCAACAAAGGTCTTTCAAAAATCTGCGATAAATACAAAATTCCTCGACCATCTCATGGGTATTGGATCAACAGAAAACCGACGAAGAGATATAAAAAAATCCCACTGCCGAAACACAAAACAGAAAATATTGATGAACTTTATAGCCTCCGTGATTTGAGCCAAGATTTCAAAACGCTCCCAGAGATAACAAAAGAACTTGTTGATGTAAAAAAAATTCATGCTTCAATACTCCTGAAAGAAAATCTTGATGAGGCTCATCCGTTAATCAAGCAGTCTGCAAAAATTCTCAATAGAATACAGCCTGACCCATCAGGCCTGATAATTCCATCCCAAAACTGCCTGGATATAAAAGTTTCCAAAAATGGCCTGGAGAGGGCATTGTTGATAATGGATGCAATCCTTAGAGCTTTTGACGACAATGGTTTCAAAGTTTCGATCGTTGAAAGAGAAACCAAAGTAAAAATTCATGAAGCTTCAGTGAAATTCAGCATGATTGAAGAAATTGAAATGATTTGGAGGACTCCTCATGAGCATAGCTTGGAGGGAAAATATCATTTCGGACATGGTACTTTTGATTCCAGTCGTGGACCGAATGGTAAACTGGCTTTGGTGATTACCGATTCAGATTGGCTCTATAATGACCGTTTTCAGCAAAATTGGAGAGATACTAAAAAGGTCCGTCTTGAAAATAAAATCAATCGATTCATTACTGCCCTTGTAAGAGTGGCTGTTGCAAAACAAGAAGATTGAAAAAAATGAAGAGAGCAGAAACACTCAAACAAATCAAGCCATTGGTGAATTATTGTAAAACCGGAAGACTCTTTGAAGTTCAAGAGTGGATAAAAGCTGGAAAACCCGTTTCATTACCAAAACAAGAAACCGGTAGGAGACCTAAAAGTCCTTTGGAATATGCAATTGAGTCGGGTAATTTCAGTATTGTCCAAATCCTTTTGGAAGGTGGCGCATCAACGAATGAGTACGATTATTGTGCGTTAGAACATGCGAGTGAAAAGAAACGGTTGGATATTGTGAAGTTGCTTGTGGATTTTGATGCAGATGTCTCTATGGTTGATATAGCTTGGGTGTTCGAATGCAGTACTGTCCAAATAGCAGAATTTTTGATTAGAAAGGGTGCTGATGTTGAAAATGGTTATCCACTGGCTCAAGTTTTAATTTGGGATTATAAAAAGGTCCTTTCAGTTTACAAAAAAATCTCAAGGCGACATCCGAAATTAAAAAAACAGCTGAACATGGCACTGAGATATTATTGTAGAGAAGGGGACCTTGAATGGGTTTCGTTGCTGTTGAAAGCCGGTGCAAATCCATATGAAAACGGTCTGTGTGAACCGAATGATGATCCTCATGATTCCAAAAGGAACGCTTTGGAGACCGCTATATTTTATGGGAATTACGAAGTTCTCAATCTGACAGCCTTGAAATTCAGACCGAATCTGAAAAAGAATAAAGCACTTATGGAGACTGCTTGTCTTCAAGGGACATTAGAAACGATTCAATTGTTGATTGATAAAGGTATTGGTTTTGATACGGTGAGTGCAAATATTATCCAAAACTTATTGGAAGAGATCGATATCGTATGTAGAATTAAAAAAATGTCTCCTTGGTGGTCTGGTACTTTTAAAATTGATTCTGAAAGAACCCGTGAAATAATTCGAAAGATCCATTTTTTTGCTCGCAAAGGGTTTCGATGGGAGCCAGAAGATAGTAAGGATATTACCAAAGCCAGGAATTCATTTGTCCAACTGGAACCTGATTATATCATAGAGTTTGTATGGATTATGGCGGGATATGGGACATGCAACTTGAAAGGCTTGGCGGCACTTGTGAAGCCAAAATCGATTCAATCAATGCTAAATACACCCCAGAAACGGAGAGTAGAGAGATTATTGGAAAGCATGGAGTCATGATGGTCAAAATCAAACCTCAAAAATTCCAAACGGATCTAATTGAAACTCCATGCTCTCCGGCATACGTTTGCAACCAGACAGATTCAAGAGAATGTCGACCTGTATACTTTGTCCAAACTGCTGGGACATGCCGACGTCTCAACGACACAAATTTATTTACATCTTGTTCAGAAGGATCTCGATGATGCCATGAGGGTCTTAGAGAACGATGCTTATTCGAAAGTGATGGGATCGCTTTACAAGGGAAAGAAATCCTGATAGGGAATATTGGGATCAGATAATTTCGCCTGGTGATATATATTATGAGAAATTGCATGATCCACAGATCGGGATATTTATTTGTTAACGATTAAAAATAACTATCTATCTCATAGGGAGCCAAATGGAAGAGACAATATCAATAGATTGGCTGAGTGTAGGGATGTTGTTAGCTACAATAGTACTTGCGTTCCTAACTGGCGCTTATGTTTTTCTCACAAAACGGTTAGTAAAAAGTCAGGTTGATCCTTATATTGCCGTGTTTGTCCACCACGATAATACTCGGCCAACAATAATACAATTAATAATTAGAAACATTGGTGCGGCTGTAGCTAAGAACATAAAATTTACAATTAACGGCTCTTTGCCTGCAAGAGCATTTGGCTTAGAAGAAAAGACCTCAAAAGAAGCGAATAAAATGGTGGATGGACCTTTGATTTCAGGTATACCAGCACTAATCCCAGGAGAAGATAGAAGAATCGATTGGGGACAATATGGCGGCCTCATGAAAAGCATAGGTGACAAAGAAATAATCATAAAGGCTATCTATGAAACTGATGATTCACGAAAAATTACAACAGATTCTGTCGTAGAGGTCAAATCCTTCTTAAATACAAACGCTAGCAAGTATGATCCGTATGAAGGTATAGTCAAAGAATTGGAGAAAATTAGTCATCAATTAAATAACATAGGAAGTAAAGAAAGTGTATTGACGCTAAAAGTCGATAATAAATAACAAATTTTCGCTAATAAAAAGCCCGAGCGGACTTGCTGAAAGCTCACAGCCCAACTTCACGTTGTTTTAGAAACCATATGACAGCAAATACAACTCATCCCTCATTTCCTCAGCCAAATAATTCAGATATAAGGATTTGGCGCTATATGGATTTTACAAAGCTTGCTTCAATATTTGAAGAAGGTGGGATATTCTTTTCACGATCGGATATGCTTGGTGATACTTTTGAAGGTTCTTATTCTCAAGCAAATGCAGATTATCAAATTAGATCGGAGGTTTATGAAGAGGATTGCAAAAGGCTCAATATACCCATTGAAAAAATGATTGAAGCTCACAGAACCTTTAGAAAGGTCCGGAAATGGCAAAGACAATGGATGATGATTAGTTGTTGGCACATGAGTGAACATGAATCAGCTGCAATGTGGAAATTATATACAAAATCTAATGAATCTGTATGTATCCAATCTACCTATAGAAAATTCGCAAATGTTCTCACTGATAATGTTTACATTGGCCAGGTGCAATACATTGATTACTCAAAAGAATGGATTGGAGAAAGAAACCTTTACACTCCATACATGCACAAAAGAAAATCATTCGAGCATGAACGTGAAATAAGGGCGATAGATAACCAATCTCCAAAAGGGCCTTTACCTATGGATAGAGGAATATCTCCACCAGACTTTGGGGTCTGGCATAATATTAATTTGCGTGAGCTAATCGAAAGGATTTACATTGCCCCATCCTCTCCACTTTGGTTTAGAGATTTAGTCAAAAAATTCACCGTTAGGTATGGATTTGATATTGATGTTATAAAATCATCATTAGATGATGAGCCATTTTATTAATTATAAACGCACAATAAAATAACATATCGAATTATAAATACATTTGAATTATATCCGACGTATAAAAAATCGTTTTAGCATTATGACCGCTACCTTTTTAATTCACTATGTCGGGACAAGAATGTATCTATTTATAAGGACAAAAATTCACCACAAAAATCTGAAACCCCATAGTATACGTTTCGAATCCCAATGTCCCCCCATGGCCCTTCCTCTGAGCCACCGGGAGACCGTCTGTCCTATCCTTTGTTCTGCTGGTCCTTCAAGATCCGATACAGCGTCTGCCTGCTGATGCCAAAATGGTCGGCAACGTCCTTCTTTTGCATACCATCTGTCACCATCCGGCACAACTCCTGAACCTGGGTATCATTTAGAACCGCCTTCCGGCCCAGGTGTTTTCCCTTCTGTTTGGCCTTCTGAATCCCTTCGGCCTGCCGTTCCCTGATAAGAGACCGTTCAAATTCAGCAACAGCCCCCATGATTTGCAGCATGAGTTTCGACATGGCATTGCTGTCGTTGGTGAACTCCAGGTTTTCCTTGTGGAATTTTACCGTGATCCCTTTGGCCGTGAGGTCCTCGACGATGCCCTGGAGATCCTTAAGGTTCCTGGCAAGCCGGTCCATGCTGTGGACATGGAGGGTATCGCCGGATCTGAGGAAATTCAGGCATTCTTTCAATTTGGGTCTTTTGGTGCTGCTGCCGGATACCTTGTCCTCAAACCGTTGGTCCAGGTGGATACCGTCAAGCTGCCGGTCGCTGTTCTGGTCAATGGTGCTCACTCTGATGTAGCCGATGTTTGGTCCCATCCGTGTGTCTCCTTTCTTGTTGGGGTTGATGTAACACAACCTATAGACCATATGAGAATTTGTGTCAAGAAATAAAATTAGGACCTTTTGGTACACGAAGAATCAACGGTTTCCGATCCGGGCCATGGTGTCACAGAAGGTATACTTTCTTTTACGCTGTTTTATTGGCTGTTAAATCCGACTGTTGCATTGGCCGCTTTGAGGGACGATGAAAGGACTAAGTTAAACTTAGGTCAAAGAGGACGAAAAGGGACTTCATACTATGAAACCCCCGGCGGGACTCAGCAATTTCACAAGGGTTATTGTAGGTCTCCAAGATGGTACTCAAAAGAATACACTTCATATTATGAAGGGTAATCGTAGAAACCCAATAGGGTCTCTGAGTCTGGAATCTATGCATTCATCATGAGAGCAGGAAACCACAAGCTTTAAACGCCCATTGTAAGGCTGTTCAGACCTGTCCTACCAAGATGGGAGTTCAGGTTAGGAACATTCAATGTAACTATTCAGCAAAAAAAATGCATCTGATGTCATTTTTTACTTGACAAGGGTTTTTGCGAAAAATCTGATTTTGCAGATGGCATTTGAAAGTCTTCCATTTAAAGGGTTTTCGGAGGATATTCTTTCGACTGAGC
>JAIPDL010000016.1 GCA_021737695.1 Desulfotignum sp.
GAGCGGGGTTGATATTTTCCCCCAATGCGAGCATTTATTACAGTATTTGCCGCTTATTTGCTGTTTGATCGTTTCGCACAAAAATGGACCTGGGCCGGTCAAGGCATGTTCAATTTTTGATTCAGTTTCGCCATAACGATAAGCCGGGTGTGGCTCGGAATATTTGTGGGCCAGCGGCCTGCCGTCCTTGCACCTGGAAATGATTGTCAGAAATGCGTACCAATCCGGCTCCGGCAATGTCTCTGCATCATCGCAGCAGTGTTTAATGAATGCACATCCGTTTTTAATCCGGGAAAAAACCACTTTGGCCTCCCCTTCGTGGAAAGGCTGAAAGGTGTCACAGCCTTCCCGCTTGGGTTTCTCCTGTTTGACATCCCACTCTTGAACAAAGACATCCACCTCATCGGGTGACATCCGTTTAAGATTTTTCAGCGTGTCCCACTGGTCAGGATACGGATCTTTGAAGTCGGTGGCCGGGTCTAAAAATAAGGTATGGCCACGCATCCCGGCACCGCCTTGAAATGGCAATGAGATAAGATTTCCAAAACCTTTGCCGGACAGCTTGTTTTGATTCGGGAATAGCCGGTCAAATGTGGAAACGGTGTCACCCTCTTTAGTGACACCTGCCTCCTGGAGCAAAGCAAACGACATGCCCCGCGCTTTCCATGCCTCAACCGGACCACTGAAAAATATATACACATGGTATCCATCCCCGGATTTTGAGCGCAAAACATAAGCCGGAATTTCGTGGACCTCGCAGACATCCAGAAACGCCTGGACCTCTTCCCAGGGGTCGGGGTCCTCCGGTTTGTGCCTGTCAAAATCAGCGGCAACAAAGCAGCATGTGTTATCCTTTAAAAGAGGATATACGCCCAGGAGGTAATCTCTGGCACCATTTATATGTTTTTCTATCAAGTCATCAGATAACGGTATGTAGTCTGCATTTTTACATTTGGCACATCCACCACGGCTCTTTTTTTTCAGATTACACAGGTCCGGGTTCCACTTGTTGCTGCAAAGCGGAGAATACCCGCCCTTACCGTCGCCGCGCTTTGATTTCCAATAGACTGGCACAACATCATCTCGACCCTTGAAGACCGAGCGATACAGGGCAATATTCTCGGGAGTCAGACTCTCTTGAATCCCCTGAAAACCTGTCGCTTTGCCCCGGTAGTCAGGGCTGTTTTTTAGGTCTTGGATGGCCATATTAGTCATGCCGCCCCCCTTCTCCGCCAGTACCAGCAGGCGATCCAGAAAACGGCTTTTCCGGTCGGTGTATCGGGTACTGGTGACAATGGCCGCGATCCAGGGCAGCGCGATTTTTACGAGTTGACGAAGGTGCCACGCTGTAGTATTATTCTGATTGAAAGTAACGCTTTTCTGGCCCGGTCCGCCGTCCCCTTCGGTTGGCCGGGTCGCTTTTTTTGGGGTCATGGCTACGCCTTTGACGTGTTTTGTCTTATCCGGGATTCAATAAATTTTTCAAGGTCAGAAATGCGATAACGTACGGCTCGCCCCAGCTTGACAAATGCAGGGCCGCCGCCTCTTGTCGCCCAAGCTTCAAGGGTAGATCGTTTGACGTTCAAATACTCTGCCGCTTGCTGTCTTTTTAAGAATTGTGACTCCATGCAAAACCCCTTTCTTTTTGATTGTCTAATACCTGATTGTATATAACGGTAAATATTAAATCAAGCGAAAAACGATATAAAAACAGTGGTTTGTTTTCGGTAATATCGATTATTTTTAAATTAAGCGAAAAATTTTAATTATTGCTTATAAAAAAATTCGGCTTGCGAGTTTATGCAGGTAGGTTAGGGTAGAGTGGGGGTGGAGTAATATCCACTTGTTACGGCAAAATATCAGAACAAGTGGATGGATGAAGCGAATGATTATTGAGATTTTGCTATTTCATCAATACGGTGACGTGCCCGGCAGCGATCTGAACAAAATTTCTTGGAGCCTCTCCGGTGAATAACGGTAAATGCTCCGCAGTATTCACAAAATTTGAAATAATCCTGGCCGCCGGTCAATAAAAAATCAAACAATATTCTTGAAACTGCCGCCTCCCAAGGGAAAACAGATGGTGTCATAGCACAGGACTTTGATAGTGCATAATCCCCAGAAAAAACCACGAGCCTTTCAACATTATCGGTTTTCACTAAAAGTTTTTCAGTCAAGCAGTTATATGAATGGTGCAGGTACACGGGTAGTATTTTAAAGTGCTGCCTATCGTTTTCTATTTTGGCCGCAAATGTTTTTTTCCACGATTCAGAAGAGTTAAGCACTTCATGGAGAATTGATTCCGCCTCACTTTTAATTTGAATTGCGTGAGATACTATACTTAGGCAATGGACAGCCCATTTATAATAATCACCATCGAAATTATAGTAGTCTCCCTCCCGGGTGGTGGGTTCATATTGAAACACAGTTTTTTTGATTTCTTCGAAAATCTCTTTTCCTTCAGGGTAGGGGTCGCTGTGGTAAAGGTCGTCAAAAACTGGATCTTCTTCAACAATGAGCTTTCCCTCTTCAGCAGTGTGCTTTCCATCTTCAACAGTATGCTTTCCATCTTCAGCAGTGTGCTTTACATCTTCAACAATGAGCTTTTTATCTTCAGCAGTGTTCTTGTCAATAGTATCCTTAACCCTGTCGATTAAATTGCCTATATGTTTAACAAAAAAATTTTTATATTTTTCGGCCTGGAGGTCAGGCTTATCCATCAATTCAAAAACTCGCAATGTAACATCATTTCTGGATAACTTAAAATCAACATTGTAAAGTTTAATAAAACTTTGTGCTAATTTACGGTGTCCTTTGGCTGTGACTCCGGCGCTCAAATATCCCTGCAACCATTGCCCCAATTTCAACATTCTATCGCGGTCGGTATCTGCCATTTATGCCTCCTTTATATTTCTGTATTCAAGTCTCAATTCAAGCAACATCAGCCCATCTGCCTTTTGGAATTGATATCAACAATTTTCGATTTATATTCTTTGGCCTTGAGCTCCAACCATGAACCGATGGCCTGTATGGACGGCCTCAGATATTCCAGGTCTTGTTTTTCAGTGTATGCCTGTATGGTGACATCATTGCTGATTTTATGATTCATCAATAGCTTTGTGCGCCACAACTCCACATCCAGCTCCGCAGCAATGGCCCGGAACGTTCGCCGCAGGTCATGGGGTGACAGTTCAATGTCCAGATCCGTTGCCAGCTGGTCAGTAATATACCGACCCGGCCCGATATGGCCGGTTTTTGACTTCTCAGAACAAAAAACATGGGGATTGTTTTCAACTCTGAATCTATTTTCCAGCAGGTCCGCCGCCTGGGTACTCAATGGCAGGGTGACATCATTCTTGTTTTTTGGATCTTCAATGAACCATGATTTATTTTCCAGATCCACATTATCCCATTTCAATTTCTGAACCTCACCCCACCTGCACCCGGTCAGCAAACAAAACTTGACGGCATCCGCCATTGAATGCCCGGCAATGCCCAAAGTCGGATCTGCCTTTATTGCTTCCAGTTTGCACCATGCCTGCCCCACATCGGCAATGGATATTTTCCTGTTTTTCGGCTTGATATTGTTCCAGACTTTGGCCCCAGACAATATCTGAACCGGATTTTCTATTATCACTGGCCGGTAAACCTCGATTGCATAATTGAGAAGTGCCCGCAGGATTCTAAACGCCTGGTTCGCTTGTGCCGGGCTTTCCTTGGATCTTTTTCTGAACAGCATCAGGCAATCATCCCTTGAAATATCGGCAATGGGTTTTTTGGTCCAGTCTCCAAAAACACCTTTCATGTGCTTATGGATATCCCGGATACTGTTCTGTTTCAGGGTCCGGTCCTTTATATAGCTTTCCACCACTTCATCCAGAGTGATAGCTGCCGCTTTTGCCGCCGCCTTTTCCTGAACCGGGTCAATACCATTGCCCATGTCCCTCAGCTGCTCACGGGCATTTTTCCGGGCTTCATCAGCGGTGAATTTGTCAGACCGGCCTATGGTCATGCGCCGGGTTTTCCCGTTTGCCCTTGACTGGACAAAATAAGACTTTGCCCCCGGAGTCAATCTGACTCCAAATCCTTTCAGTTCGTCATCCCAAACAAACATTTGACCCTTGGCCGGTAGCTCCAATTTATCAACCATCTTTTTTGTGATTTTTGGCATTGTGTAAGCACCCCCCGGAAAGTTGTGTAAGCACTATGTAAGCAGCAAATTTCAAATTACATATTAAATCATAGGATTAAAATAGACTGAAAGCCCTTTAAAGTCAAGAAACATATTGCTTACACAAATTTTATCAAACACCACAAAACACCACAATCAAGAACTGAAAATCCCCGTGTCAGCAGTTCGATTCTGTTCCTGGGCACCATATTTTAAAGGGCGTTCAACGATATTCGTTGAACGCCCTTTTTGTTTTGTATGCATAAAGCCCAAAACCTCGTTCCATATCCGGTCCCCACATAAATTCATCAAGAGATACGCAGATTTTCCCTTGCCAAACACCCGATTTATAAATATAGTAATGGATTAGCAAAAAATACAAAAAAACCCGTTGAAAAGGGAAGGAGATATATCATGGCTAAAATTTTTTATTCAGGAAACAGAGAGGCGAAACTCCTTTCCAAAATTGAATCATCCAAGGAAAGAGAGCGGATCAAAACCCTGAATTCGATCCGGGACAATATCGAATATTTTGCCAACAAAGTGGCCATGAAACTCATCGAAAGCGGGCTCATTGAAACCGTGAGCAAATCCGCCATCGAAAATCAGATCATCCGCTGCTTGGACACATTGATCAAGTCGGAGGATTTTGACATCGATTACACAGTCGCCCCGTTCCGCACCCTGGTTGCCAACCCCAATATTGCCAGCCTGTATCTGACCGCATTTGTGGTGGAAAAACTGATCGATCACAAGGATGTGATCGATGTTTACGGCAGTGATGAGGATATTTACTACTGCATCCACAACCAATTGACACATCTGATGGCGGAATAGCCTTCCGCCATCAGATCGACCCGGTTATTTCTGGACCCAGGCGCCGTCCGGCATCTGGACATACGTGCCCGGTGCGGCCCGTTCTATCAGTTGCAGGGCCCGGTTCTTTTCCACAACCGAAAGTGACGTGTTCTGTTGTTTGGCAATATGGGCATACACGGTTTTCCGGTCCTGGTTCTCCTGGGCGATCAGGGCTTCACGGGTTTTGACATTGCCCACGAAATCTAAGTATCCCCGGTTGTTTTCACCCACAATTCCCTGGGTTTTCAATTCCACAATCACGGGCAGCCGTTCTTTCATCCGCTCTTTGATTCCCTGGGCCGGCACTGAGCCGGCAATTGTCAACACGGCTGCAATGCCTATAATCATCCATAGGGTCCATAGTTTAATTCTCATTTTGCTTCTCCAGTTCTTCAATAATTTCGTCTTCCTGGGCATCAATATCACTGAAAAAATCATCCAATGCCTTCTGTACCTTGATATTCACATCAATGGTGATATGAATGGGTTTAACCTCCAGGGGTTTGACATCCACTTCATGGCGGGTCTGACACCCGCCGAACATCATAACCATCCATACCAGTAAAATGAAACGGGGTATCAGGGTCATCATCTCTCCTTTTAATTTAACAGTTTCCGGATCTTGTTGCCAAACGTCACCACCTGGTTGAAAGGAAACGTCAGGTTCACATCCAGTTTGATCCCCTGAAAACGGGAACCCGGACGCTTCGCATCCACCCTGACAAACGAATTAATATCCTTTTCATAGACAAAAGGCAGTATCCGGCCGGGTTTACCGTCCAGTTCCATGTTTGCGGTCAGGGTCTCTCCCTGGGTGGTAAACGTGAGTTTGGCCCAGGTATATTCAAAATCCTTTAACGCTTCTCCTGCCAGATCCAGCTGGTTGAACCCGGGAGAATCCATGGGAATTCCGGCCATCAGTTTTTCAGGGTTCTGGATCACAATCCGCCCCCCCTGCCCCGGGGTAGAAAATAAAAACCCGTTATCAAACGAAATTTCTCCGTTTTTTAATTTCACAGGAATGCGGCCGTTCAAACTCCCGTTTCCCCGGGCATTGAATCCGCCTATCTGGGCCAGCAGCTGATTCAAATGAATCCGATCACAATACAGGGTCAAAGACACGGACCCATCCTCCGAAGGCATCCGGAAAGATTCCGTGGACACCCGACCGCCGGCCCAGTTGATCCGCATGTTTTCCAGCAGCAGAAAAGGGCCTTTTTCCAGGGTGAAACGCACCATTGCATCCGTGGCCGTGAAATCACCGGCCTGAATTCGGGCAATGGTCATCTTCTGGCCCGGAACAGATGCCGGTGCCAGAAGATCATTGAATGTCAGGTGTCCCTGAACCCCTTCAACAGTCAGGTTCTGATCCGGCACAGACACAGACCCGTCATAAATGCGCAGATCCCCTCCTGTAGACAGGTGGTGATTTTTCCATTCCGCAAATCCGGATACCAGAACATCGAGATCATATTCAACCGGAAACAGCGATTGCGGCATGAATTTTTCAAAATCGGATGGTGACACCTTGAACCGGTTTGTTTTGACTGTCACATGCCCATGAATGCCGGGATCCAGACCGGCGGTTCCATTGAGCGCAATGCTCATGGCATCGGACTCCGGCATCTGAAACGTCCCGTCAAACTGAACGGCTTTTTTTTCGGTCCTGTAAATACTGCCTTTGCCTGCCAACAAGGGCCGGTTGTCAATCATCAATTTTTCCACGGAAAACCGGCCTGTTTTGCCCACCTGGGGATAGGTGACCGGTATCTGTGCCCAGATCCCCTGCACCGCCACCTTTTTATCCGGAAACATGACACTGCCGGAAACCAGTTCCGTGGTCAGATCCACCCGGGGGGCGTTCAGCAGTCCGTCGGTCATATCCATGGAAACCATACCTGCTGTATCCAATCGGTTCAATCGGACATCCCCGTCCCGGGTATGCATGTGAATCCCGGACAAGCGGGATATCAGGTCCAACGTCAGGGTACCGGCATTCCAATCGCCCAAAATATCGGACTGAACCGACCCCTGACCCGAGGCCACTTGCCAGCCCTGCTTTTCAATATGAGTTTGTGAAAAGGAAACCGCCATATTTCCATCAACCACATGATCTTTTATATGCAGTGACAATGCGGCAAACGGCTGCTCCACCACGCCGGTAACATCGGTGTGCTGGAACGCCAGCTTTTCCATGGGCCGGGTTTCACAGGTAAAGTTCACATCCCGGATACCGAATCCGGAAGCATCCAGCATCACCTGTGCCCGGCCGGACGCGGTCAAATCGGAAAGACCCGGGTGGGATACGCCCATCTCTCCCAGCACGGTGATCTGATGAGGTTCGTTTAAAATCCGTGCCACGGCATGGGGCACTTTGATTCCATCGGGTTTTGTCAATATCATATCCGACAATTCTATCTGCCAGGTATTGTGGGTCAGTTTTTCAACAGACCAGTCCATGATCCCGGACCATGCATTGGTTTTTACAGGCAGAAATTTGACCAGGGGATCAAGATCAAACGCCCGGGCTTTCAAATGAAATGTTTCCAGGCCGGCCACGGCATGCATCCGTGTTTTCAACGTCACCTGCTGGCCAAAGGGATAAAATTCTGCCTTACACACCATCTGCTGATCGGATTTGTTCATTGCCAGGGAGCCGTTAAAAGGAATCACTGTGACCCCCTGATTCATTTTCAGTATCAGCCGGGCATTGTTTATTTCAATCCGGTCCGGCAGATAGGAAACATATGATGCGGCCATGGTTTTGAAATCCGCTAATGTGCTATCTTTTAAATGAGGCGGCAACGGGGTCTGGCTGCCCCGGGAAACAGTGTCGATCAAAACACCCTGTCCGGAATCATACATCGCGTTGATTGTCAGGCCGGACAAAGTCAGGTGTTTGAGTGCCGGCAGACCCCATCCCTCAAATGCATAAGCAACCGATACCAGGTCCGCTGATATATCTTTGCCCCATTTTAAGCCAGAAATCAATGTCCGGTTTTTTCCCACATGCGATACCTTGAACTGCACGTGCTGTGATGACAACAAAGGCCTATACCGATATTCAATGAACCACTGGGCCACCAAGGGCAGATTGAGCGCCAGAATAGCCAGAACCAGGGCCACCGCACCCAGAATCATCAGTAGATTTTTGCTCAAAAATTTAAATCGCATTTTTAATCCGTATAGTCAAAAACATATCTCCTTTGGGCTTCCCGGGCAATGACCGGCCCATGCCGGCCAGGCGCAGCCGGTTTCCCTGTTTCACCCCGGGGGGAATGGTGACCCGGTACAAGGGTTTGGAAAACCCCCAGGGGATGGTGATCAATTTTTTTGTACCCGTCAACGCTTCCAGAGACGACACCTCGATGGTGCCGTACAGATCCGATTCATCGGCAGCCGGGGTAGCCAGAATGGTCTGAAGTTTCGGGGTATGCTGTTTTCGGGTGTACTGCTGAATTTTCTGCCGGGCACCGGTTCCGGGAACCTGGCGGTTGAGTTTCACCAGCACCAGACCGGTGATAAATCCTCCGATATGTGCCCACCAGGCAATCCCTGCCCCGGCCCCGTCTCCGGCAGCGTTCAGAAACTGAATCAAAAACCAGACCCCCAGAAATATGAATGCGGGAATTTCAATAAACCAGGGAATGATGATGATGGGGATCAGTGTCAGGATCTTGGCCCGGGGATACAGCATGAAATAGGCGCCCATGATACCGGCAATGGCCCCGCTGGCGCCAATGGTGGGGACCATGGAATACGGGTTGAGGAAAAAATGAAATGCCCCGGAAATCAGACCGCACAGCATGTAAAACCCCAAAAAACGCAAAGAACCGAAATGGGCTTCCACATTGTCCCCGAAAATATATAAAGACCACATGTTTCCCAGCAGATGCCAGAATCCCCCATGCAGAAACATGTAAGTAAACAGAGAATACACCTGGTTGACCCCGGAAAAATGCCGGGACATCTCATGGATCGTGTACTTGGCCGGTACCAGTCCATAGAAATAATAAAAGGTATCACTGGCCCCCACCTGGGCCTGAAACAGCCAGGCCAGCAAATTGGCGCCCATCAATCCATACGTGACCACAGGGACACAGTCGGACACCTGGTTGTCCCGGATGGGTATCATTGAATGACCCGCAGCCGGCAGGCCTGTTCACAGGCGGACTTCACCGCTTTGACAATGACCATGACCGCATCTTCAATTGTAAAATAAGGCACCTCTGCATCCCTTTGGCAGACATCCACCAGCGCCGTGTTTCCCGTATCCAGCCCCAGCCGGAACCGCAGGGCATCCACCCAGGAAAAATACACGGTCTGAATATCTACCGGATCCAGCCTTGCCACAGCGGTTTTTGATTTCAGGGACAGATGCGACATGACCTGATCGACCGCCGCATCCACGGACTTTGGGAAAACCGGATCCACATCCAACGCCATGTCATGGGGCCAGGTAACCTCTTTTTCCAGAAACAGCAGGTATACCAGAATCTCCAGAACCATCTTGACATCCATATAGATGTCCGGATCATGACTGGCCCGGGGGCCTGCGACATTCAACACACCGATCTTCCGGTCCTGCACAAATGCCTGAAGTATCACCGCCGCTTCAAAGGGATCATGGGTGACCAGATTAACGGCCATACAGGGTTTTTTTTGGGTTTTTGCCAGTTCCCGGGTGAGTCTGGATCCACCCATGAGGCGGCCGTGGTACAAAATAACCGTTCCCTGGGAGTCCAGAATATTCTGAAGGGTCCGGTCCCGGTAATCAGACGTCGGCATGACCGACAACCGGTATCGTGACGGCAGAGGGCCGGCTTCGGTTTTTCTTCCCTTAGGAATCCATCCGCCATAAGCAATATTGTATTTAACCGCCACATCCAGTGCCGCCTGATCCGCACCGGTCTGGCCGCCGGAAATAATTTTTTCTAACATACCAGGCACCTGTGTTGTAAAAAAACCTTTTCTATCATATCAATACCGCGTATAACTGCAACAGAATTTATGAAAATACCCTCTCACAACCAATGCTTTCAGATCATCCGGAAGATGGGAATGATGGACCATATTATCGATCATTCCATCATGGTCGGCAACGTCACGTTGTGCTTATGCCGGCATGTGAATCAGACCGCGCCGTTGTTGAATATTCATCTGGCCACTGCCTCAGCCCTGCTCCACGATATCACCAAAACCCGCAGTTTTAAAACCGGAGAACGGCATTCAGAAACCGGAGGCGACCTGCTCGAAACCCTGGGCTATCCGGAAGTGGGAAACATCATCCGCCAGCATGTCATCCTGGATGACTGGAAGGAAAACACCCCGGTCACGGAACAGGAAATTGTCAATTATGCGGACAAACGGGTGCTTCACGACACCATCGTGTCCCTTGCCCGGCGTCTGGAATATATTCAGGACACATACGGCCATCTGCAGGATCTGCAGGATCGGATTGCCGGAATGTGGCGGATGACCCGGACACTGGAAAACAAATTGTTCCGCCGGATTTCCTTTTCACCGGACCAGTTGGCCGACCAGGTGTTAATGGACATCCGCTTCTTTTAATCCCAGAATATCCCGGCGAATCTGTTGAAGCTGTGTCACCATCCCGGCCACTTTTTCCTGCTGGGTCTGCTTTTTTGCCTGATCAACCGCCCTTGTCTCATCTATATCCATATCCAGGGATCGATACAAAGAAAACCGCTCGTGGATCTTGTCAGTGACATCCCGGGTCACGGCCCGGATCAACGGCATGAAATACTGATGTTTCAACCGGAGGTGAAACTGCTTGATCTGGGGATCGATCCCCTGCAGGGTCTGTTTTTTGATCCGCCGGGCCGCAACGTCAAACCCGGTATTCAATGAAAAAGACTGGTGTTTGTCAAGCAGCGCACGAAAGAACCGGGTGACAAACGTGATGCCCAGACCGGTCAGGGCATGGGTCTGGATACGGCCCGAATACCGGGGCATCATGGTGATGTCCGGCAATGTCAGCCCTAAAATCTTCTTGATGGCCTGAACATCCACAAAACGATCCAGTGCCGGTTGGCCGGCAGTCAGCTGAACCTGGATATCCGTGTCTTCGGACTGACCTGCGGCCAGGGAAATTTTTGAAAGATCGATGCGGTAAGTATCCAGAAGGGATTGAAAATACGATTGTATTCTATCTTCCTGACGGGCTGCCAATGTGTTGATGTCAGGCAGAATATCGGTCATCACAAACAGGTCCAAAGATCTTCTGAAATCCTGGAACATCAGATACAGTATTTTTTTAATCCCCAGTTCTTTTAACCGATTCTGATACAAGGATATATCCAGGGGGGTCTGATGCACAAACGCCACCATTTTTTTACGGATCCGGCCGGCATCTTTGGCAAACGCGTTGTCAAGGTCGGCTTCAATCTCCCGGGTCAGGCCGGCCACAGCACCCGGAACGGCGTTTTTCACGATGGTTTCAAGCTGTTTTATATTGTTTTTTATCCGGGTGATCTTTTTTTGGGTCTGTTCCCGGTCATCCCCGGTTGCATTCAATCCATCCAGAAACAGGCGCGCTTTATTTTCCAGGGCGGTGCACATGTGAAACAACCGCTCCAGATGATTGGACACCAGCAGCCGGTGATGTCGTTGGGACAGCAAACCGGACAGGCGTGCATCAAATCGTTCAGCGTTTTCGCTGCACCAGGATGTCATGACCGGATCTTCCTGCCACAGGGCCAGGCGTTTCCGGTTCCGCCGGCTCAATTTTTTTTCCATGGCGCAAAACAGGCGCATGAGCGCGGAAAATGAATACAGCTCCGGTGCATCCAGCAAAAACGAAAGCTCCTGGCGCGTGTTTTGTTCACTGGCCGCCAGATCAGCCATTGTTTCGTGTTCAGACAGGTCACAGTTGTTCACAAACAGGATGTTTTCAAGCAGTCCCATACCTTGAATGATCTTTAAAAACCGCATATCCGACCGACGTAGCCCGGTTCTGGAGCTGATGCAGTAAACAATGAGGTTGGCCTGCTGAAGATAGGTCACAACCCGGCTCAACTGGCCGGGATCGGTAGAATCCGCTCCCTGGCAGTCGGCCAGTTCAACCCGGGGATCCAGGGTTTTACCGAACAGTTCAAGACAGGCATCCGCCACATAAAAGGCATTGGCTGCATCGCCGGTGAATAGTTTGTGATCCGCAAACTGCCGGCCTTCAAAAACCAGCTGTTCCCGGTCCGCCCCCACCAGATCTTTGCAGGTGTCATACCCTTGCAGGGCATTGCGGATCACCAGGGTCTCGGGCCGGATTCCTTGGTCCGTGACGGGAAACGCCTGAACCAAATGGTCATACACCTGTTTTAAAAACGCCTGATCCTTTTTTCGCCGCAAATCAAAGGTGTTCGGATTCACGTTCAAGGGAGAGGTGCCATCTTCAGGAAACATCTCCAGCACATTTTTCAAAGTCTGATTGATATCATCCCAGGATTTGAGAAACAGGACGGCCCGGTTTTTTTTGCCTTTGCGGATCCGGGTGGTGACTGCCGTGACCACTCCGGCCCCCCGCTTCACCACCTCTTTTCCGGTCATGGCATTGATCAATGTGCTTTTTCCGGATTTAATCACCCCCACCACGGCAATTTTAATCCGGTTGGACTGTATTTGTTCAGGAATTTCGACGCATTGGGTTTTAACGGATGCCAGCATGTCATCCGCCAGTGATGGAACGGTTTCCATTGTTTCGATCACCGACAGAATATCGGAAACAATGCCTGCGACCGGCGGATATGTATCAGTGGGTGCGGTCATTCAGGAAATCAGCATCATGGCTTTTTCGTATTTCAGGTCACACTTGGTGTCAAACATGACGTCCCGGGTCATGGGACAGGTCAGCCAGGCATTGTCATGCAGTTCATTGTCCAGTTGCATGGGTCCCCAGCCGGCACATCCCAGCATGATCATGAAATCGGCCGGGCCTTTCTGAACGGCAATGGCTTCCAGAATATCCCGGGAATTGCTCAAGGCCAGCCAGTCTGTTACCTGCAGGGTTTCATTCCAGGTAAAGGGCGGGCCGTGAAGCACAAACACCCCGGACGGCTGCACCGGTCCTCCCAGGTAGATGTCCAGCGTATCCACACTCCGGTCAAATGTGATATTCAGATCTTCAAACAACTCCCGGCCGGTGAGCAGGGGATGGATTTTATTGATGATAAATCCCAACGCACCGGATTCATTGTGTTCGCACATGCCGGTAATCGTCTGGGCAAAATTGGGATCCGGAAGCCCGGGCATTGCCAGAAGAAATTTACCTTTCATGGTTTCAGAAATCATGTCAGCCATAAACCTGCTCCAAACTTAGTGGTTATTTTCTGTTTTTTCCATGCGCATGTGTGTTTAACACGGCAGTTTTAAATATTTTTTATGGATTTGCAACCTTTTCTTTTTCATGCTCTCTGCCATACACATCATCCAGCCGGACTATATCGTCCTCTCCCAGATAGGGCCCGGACTGAACCTCGATGAGTTCCAGCGGGATCTTTCCGGGATTTTCAAGGCGATGAACCGTTCCCAGAGGAATATAGGTGGACTGATCCTCTTTGAGCAGCAGGGTGTCTTCCCCCCGGGTCACGATGGCGGTTCCGGATACCACGGTCCAGTGCTCGGCTCTGTGAAAATGTTTTTGCAGCGACAGTTTGGCTCCGGGCTTCACCGTGATCCGCTTCACCTGGTACCGGTGAGACTGATCAATGGTCTCATAATCTCCCCAGGGCCGATACACCTTGGCATGGGTGATGGACTCTTTGCGGCCCCGGGATTTGAGCTGTTTCACGATCTGCTTGACATCCTGTACCCGGTCTCGGGGGGACACCAGCACGGCATCCCTTGTTTCCACCACCACCACGGCATCCATGCCCACGGCCGTCACCAGCCGGCTCTGGGCGTTGATATAGGAATCGGTCACATCATGGACCAGCACATCGCCTTTGATCACATTGGCATCAGCATCTTTTGTTTCCGTCTGCCATAAGGCATTGAACGATCCCAGGTCACTCCATCCCGCATCCAGAAACACCATCACCCCTTTTTCGGTTTTTTCCATCACGGCATAGTCAATGGAATCCGCGGCCACCTGATCAAAAATAGTTTGATCCACCCGGAAGAAATCCAGATCCTGCCGGCCATTGGCCACAGCCCTGCGGCAGATATCCACCATATCCGGGGCATGGAGAGACAGTTCCTTTAAAATGGTGGAAGCCTTGAACATAAACATACCGGAATTCCAGCAGTAATCCCCGGAAGACAGATAAGATTTGGCCGTGTTCAGGTCGGGTTTTTCCACAAACCGCTGAATCCGGCAGACATTGTCTTCCAGAGCAGACCCTTTCTGAATATACCCGTACCCGGTTTCAGGCGTATCCGGGACAATCCCAAAGGTGATGAGGTATCCGTCATCCGCCAGGGTTTTTCCTTGTTCGATGCCCCGGTGAAACGCGGACACGTCATTGATACGATGGTCGGCCGGTAACACCAGCAGCACCGGATCCTGCTCCTGTGCTGTCAGCTGAATGGCGGCCAGGGCAATGGCCGGGGCCGTATTTTTTGCGGCCGGTTCCAGAATGATGGCCCGGGGCTTCACATCGATCTGAAGGAGCTGCTCCGCTGTCATGAACCGATGCACATCATTGCACACGATCAAAGGGGTCTCCATGCCGGACATGTCACTGAGGCGAAGCACCGTGTTCTGGAGCATGGTATGCCGGTTGTACATATTGATCAGCTGTTTAGGGTAAAATTCCCTGGACAGGGGCCACAGCCTTGTGCCGGAACCGCCTGCCAGAATAACGGGCACTGTCATGGTGTCTCCTTAACTTTTTATAAGCAATTCATTTTCCAGCGGAAAACACGTGGATGTGCAATCCCCGCTCCACGGCAAACTGTTCTGTGGACTGCAGTTGAAATCCGCTTTTGGTCAGCCAGGTTTCCACCTGGTCTTTTGTAAATCCCAGCCAGGTACCGCCGATAATTTCCTTGATCTGTTCCTGATGATGATGGTCAAAATCAGCCAGAAGCAGCATTCCCCCGGGTTTGAGCACCCGGAACACCTCCTGGATGGCTTTTTCTGGCTGAAGAATATGATACAGCACCATACTCATGACCACGGTATCCACTTCCTGGTCTTTCATGGGCAGATGTTCCACTTCTCCGAGACGTAACTCAATGGACGGCATATCCGGCAGTTTGATCCGGGCCTGTTCCAGCATCTCAGGGGAGGCATCCACACCGATGAGCATGCCCTTATGATTCCGGACCAGCTGGCCGAGAAGCTCTCCGGTGCCGCACCCTAAATCCGCCACACCCTGACGCGCCGCGATCCGCTGTTTCAGTACTGCATTTAAATTAAAACTGCCCAGAATTTCTTTTTTCAGGCCTTCCCACTGGGGTGCCACAGTACTGAAAAACCGTTTGGTCCTGTTTTTGCGGATCATGATGATCTGCCGGGCCTTTTCAATATCCTGGGCGCAGACCGGGTCGTGCTGGATCCGGGAGCACGCCAGCTGAATCAAAGACCGGTTTTCCGGATCCATATTGGCATTGTAATACATGAAACTGCCTTCTTTTCTGGCCACCAGCAGGCCGGATTCCAGCAGAATTTTCAAATGCCGGGAAACACCGGATTGAATCATGTCCACAATAGAAACGATTTCATTGACGTTGAGTTCCACTTCATTGAGAATATGAAGCAATCGAAGCCGGGTGGGATCGGAAAGCGCTTTGAACTGCCGGATCACGTCCATTATTTGACCGTCACCACCGGGCAGTTGGCTTGCAGAATCACCACCTGGGATGTGGAGCCGAACAGGAGTTTTCCCACTTTGGACCGGCTCCGGACACCGATAATAATCTCATCCACCTTGTTTTCTTCAGCAAATGCCACAATATCTTCGCCCGCTTCCATGCCCCTGACCAGCAGATGGGTGTCACAGGGGATATTTTTTTCTTCAAAAAACGGCTTGATTCCTTCCAGATTGTCTTCCGCCGCCTTGACTTCCATTGGATCCGTATTGCCCCCCCCCTTCATGGACGTCACCACGATCACCTGCCCATCAAACGCCCGGGCATGACGGGCCGCAATTTCTATCAGGTCCTTTCCCACATTGACACCTTTATACCCCACCAGAATTTTCATCGTTTTTCTTCTCCATCAAAATTAACGGAACCGGTTGAAAAACCGAATCAAATCAACCATACTGAATAACTATATCTAAAATGATTGATATAATCAAGAAAGATTTCCATTCCACTGTTTTCAGGATATCTGGACACCGGATGCCCACTTCGGGGATGATTTCGGGGGTGACTTCGGGGGTTGTCCCTTTTCCCGGGACGGGAATGGTTGCAGAGAACCTGTCCCTCAGTTCTTCAAAGAGCAGGTCAGCACCTGTTTCCAGGCTGATCAGATGGTTGAGGAAAACAGCCCTCTCGCAACTCTTTTAAAACAAAAGAATAATTGCGGTATTTGCGAGAGGCCTGACATAGCAGTTCCCAACGGAACCTTTTTTACATTTCCAGACATAAAATTCATCCTTTTTTTATTGAATTGTCAAAGAACACAGGCGCTTCGAGTGCTCCCGGAGCCGAGGGCATCAATGAACCGCTCGAAAGCTCCCGGCAAAAAAAATCATATAACCACCGCGCTGTGCTTTATGGGCTGGAAAGGTCTTCCATAGCTTGCCACTTTGAAAGAAACAGTTTCAGCCGCGCCGATATCGATAATGATCAGATTGTCTTCATCACAATGCATGATTTCCGTCAGGGTATCGGTCATCTTCAGCAGATCCTCTTTGTTCAGCCGGCATTGAAAAACCGACAGCTGCAACCAGGCCCCATAGCCTTTCATGGTCTTGAAGATTTTCCGCCACCGCTTCTGATCGGTAATATCATAACACACCAGATAAACATGTATCATATCACTTTTCCCCTGCCTTGATCAACGGGTAACAAAGGTCGGGTATTCTTTGACCTCCCCGGTCAGATACCGGATCAAAAGCCGTGCCTGGACCTCAAAAAGCCGGCGGTAGCTGAGCCGGTACCCAAAAACGGGATGGGTGACCTCCAAAGCCACTGTCCATGAGCGGCAGCGGCAGCTTATCTGTGGCGGTTCCTGCGCCGGCAAAACGTATGGCAAGTTCACCGACTCCCCCTTTCATATAAGTTTGCCGAATTTGATGAAGGACCCTTTGCGACGGATTGCCAAGTCCTCCTCACAAGGGAAAATCCATTCATCGGTCAGGGGCATATCTTCTATCAATTCAGATTTCGTGTACAATGAGAGCAGAATCAACAGGTTTGCTGCCTGCGTTGAAAGGCCGTACCCCCGTATCTGATCAAGATCGATATTGACGTACAGGGTGATATTGCGGGCCGAGTATTCATCCCGGGAGAAAGGCAGGTTACCAAAGCCTTTCGCTGTATCTCCAGAAGGAAAGCATTTCTTTTTATATTGTTTTGCGCTATGAGTATGCACTGATGATCACCCCCTTTGTGGAGGCAAAAAAATGATCAATGTCAATGAAGCATCAGCCAGAGCCATAGATCACTTGAAAAAACTGTATCCTGATTATGACCTGGAAAAAATACTGTTTGAGGAAGCTGAAATCACGGATGACGACAAATTCTGGGTTGTTGTTCTCAGCTATAAAAGCCCGATTGCTGCCGGCGGAGTTGGTAAATCCATGTTTGTGGGAGACCGGGGCTACAAGGTATTCAAACTGATGGCGGAAACAGGTGAAATTCGTTCGGTCAAGAACCAGGACTCCAAATAGCAGGGCTGGCCTGAATCTTGGGTTTGGTCACAGGCTTTGGTAAACATAAATGTTTTTTACCGATTCAGGGCACTTCAATGGGGGGGATGGTGATTGTTATACGACAGGTTCAGCCGGATGAAGCGATCTGCTGGCAAAAAAATGGATTGATTTCATGGGGCATAAAAAAGGCTCAGATTTTCTTCTGAGCCCTTGATTTTATTTATGGAGGCGGCTCCCGGATTCGAACCGGGGATATCGGCTTTGCAGGCCGAATACAGGCTTTTACCTGATTTTACCTGATGATAAAAAACAATTGATATTATTGGCTTTTATGTGATATATCTCTATTTATTGATACCAGGAAATACCACTATATAACCCCTGAAGGTTGGAAATAGGGTTGGAAAACAAAAATGGAGAAAAGCCAATGACCAAGCGGATTAAGACAGAAAAACCAGGCGTATTTTACCGGATTTCAGACCGGATTTCAGGAACCGGGCCGGAAAAAGTCTATTATGTGGTGTTCAAAAAGGACGGAAAACTGATTGAAGCAAAAGCCGGGAGACAATACGCTGATGCCATGACACCAGCAAAAGCGGCCCTTTACCGTTCTGCATTGATCGAGGGCCGCGAGCAAACCCCACAAGAGAAAAGAGCAGCACAGCAAGCACAAAAAGAAGCTGAAAAGGGCCGTTATACCATCGGGCGGTTGTGGGATGAGTATTCAAAAGGCAGACCGGCAGGCCGGGCACTGACCACCGACAAAAACCGTTATGAAAAGCACATAGAAAAAGACTTTGCACGGAAGGAACCCAAGGACATTATCAAACTGGATGTGGACCGCCTGCGGCTGCGGTTGTCCAAAAAATTATCACCCCAAACCGTTAAGCATGTTCTGAACCTGCTGACCTGGATCATTAATTATGGTGTAAAAGAGGGCCTTTGCCAGGGCTTATCGTTTCATGTTCAAAAACCAGAAGTCAATAATGTTACAACGGAAGATTTGACACCGGATCAAGTAAACAGCCTACTCCAGGCAATTGACAATTCAAAATATAAAACAGTGGGGGCCATGATGAAGTTGGCCCTTTTTTCCGGCATGCGGCGTGGGGAAATGCTGAAACTGGAATGGAGGGACGTTGACCTTGAACGCGGCTTTATCCATATTCGGGAGCCCAAGGGCGGCCCTGATCAAAAAATACCCATAAATGACATAGCACGGGAGCTGCTGGAATCCCTGCCCAGGAGCAGTGATTATGTTTTCCCAGGGCGAGGCGGCAGGAAAAGAACAAACACAAGCAAAGCCGCTTGTGAGATCAGAAAAGAGGCCGGATTGCCCAAAAACTTCAGACCCCTTCACGGGCTGCGGCACGTATTTGCATCCATGCTGGCATCCAGTGGCAAGGTTGATATGTATGTTTTACAAAAACTATTGACCCATAAAAGCGCGGTTATGACCCAACGGTATGCACACCTGCGGGATAAAGCATTGAAAGACGGAGCCGGACAGGTGGACGTGATTTTCAAAAAACAGGCTGATGACCGGAAGGCGGCCAGCAATGAATAAAAGGTTGTATATCGCCTGTC
This sequence comes from Desulfotignum sp., assembly GCA_021737695.1. GTDB lineage: Bacteria > Desulfobacterota > Desulfobacteria > Desulfobacterales > Desulfobacteraceae > Desulfotignum. The sequence continues at coordinate 19,399 of JAIPDL010000016.1, forward strand.
TCAAAGAAAATTTTGGATTTCTGGATTTCTGGGAAAAGCACGGCCAGGCGGCGCGGGATGCGTGGGTGAAAATTCAAAAATATTATGCTGACAACAATGCCAAAGATCAGAAATTTGATATGATCGCATACGAGCTTGACACGGTTGAAGAAACATTAAACCGATTCGGCTTAAGAACGTATGCCGGACAATGGGATGATTGCCTGGACATCCTGGACCCGGCAACAAAAGAATTACCTGACCGACTGCCTTTTGATTTTCTTGACGATAAACCGGCGATTATCCTTGCCACCGAATGGGGAGAACTCAAAGATCCAGGTTTTGAATGGAGACGGGAGCCCATTGAATGGATATTGGACGAACTGAAGCCCCATGAACGGCTTTTAAAGATTGATCTATCCAGAAAGAAAAGGGATCTGCTAAACGATTTCAAGAAATATCTGGACAACGTGGACCGGCTGCGGGGATCTGATGACCTGCCCAAAGAATGGGCTGACAATTACCAAACCTGGACCCCGGACACAAGCCGGGAACGGGCCGAGGCATGGGACCAGTTGAAAGTTTGGCGGATGCGGAAAGAGAGAATCCCCTTTTCTGAGATTGCGCGAGCCATGAAGATCACCCAGGATGCAGCAAAAAAAGCGTTTTACAAGGCATATGAACGGACCCAGGGGAGAGCGTACGAGCCGGATAGATACCGAAAAGACGGCCAGAAAATCAACACCTGGGATATGACAAAGACCTGCCAGACATGCCCGGACCGGCAGACATGCACGGAACTGTGCCCGGAGATCCTGCGGTTTGCGGATCAGGATTATACCGGCAGAAAAGAATCCCTAGACGATAACGGCATAACAGATTTCAAGCAGTATGAAAAATGGCAAAAAACAGAACCCTTTTAACATACTGAAATAAAACCCGAAAATAAGCACCTATCTTTATTTTCCCTTTCCCGAGGTTAGAAATAACCTTAAATCCGAAAGGAGAGGGAAAATGTCAGAAATTTTTTCCAAACAAGCAGAACCCGTGACTTTCAAGGTTGATCCAGTTTTCCTGACACCAAAGGAGCTGGCACCCCGGATAGGCGGTTCAACTCAATCCTTGGCGAATGACCGGCACATGGGCCGGGGGCTGCCCTATATCAAACGGGGTAAAAGCGTTCTGTATTTCTGGCCTGAAGTGGTGGAGATCCTGCGAGCAAACCGGATCGAACCAAGGACGGCATAACATGGATGCCAAAAAAAACACCCCGGCTGCTACCTGGGGCAAGTGGGGCAGCGAACCGGGGCAGGGAAAAACGGACTATCTGAAAGATACCACAGCGTGGTGCCTTCGTCAACTCGTAAAAATCGCGCTGCCCTGGATCGCGGGCGTTATCACCAGTACCAGGTTCACGGCCCGGAAATCCTGTTTTCTGGATCGCCTGATTATCATGGCGGAAGGGGGCGGGAATGACACACAGTTTTGATTCTGAGGTTATCCAGACGGCCATTGCCGGGAAAGCCCCTGATGCTGGTGGAGAGATCCGGGCCGATTGTCCGAAATGTGGCGGCGGCCAGCGTGACACCCTGGGCGTGAACGTCACCACCGGCGCTTTCCATTGTTTCAGGTGTGACCTTCGGGGCAATCTCAAGGGAAACGGAACCGATAAGAAACCCCTGGCGCAATTCCTTAATGACCAGGCCCGGCCAGTCAACACACACCCATATGCAGAGAAAAAGCAGATCCAGCCAAACGAGATCCGGCAGGACCAACACGGAAACTGGATCATTCCTTTTATGGATCAGGCCGGACGGCTGCAAACCATCCAGTTTATCAAGCCAGAGAAAAAGCCCGGAGAGAAAGACAAATTTTTCCTGAGCAAGGCCAAAAACGGCGGCATGGGGTTCAAGGGCGCGGCCCATATCATCGAGGGCAGCGAAGACACCATTATATGGTGTGAAGGTATCGCCACAGGGTGGAGCATACACCATGCCACCGGCGCAACGGTTTTATGCTGCGGCAGCAAGGATAATCTGGACCCTGTGATGGCGTGGAGCGTGGGCCGGTATCCAGACTCAAAGAAAATACTTGCAGGCGATAACGACAAGTCAGGTGATGGGCAGCGGGTTGGAGCGGCAGCGGCCAGAAAATACAAGATTCTGTTTGCCTGTCCTGGCATGAACGGCGATTTCAACGACATGGCCATTGATGCCGGGTTGGATGCTGTTAAAAAGGTTCTGGACAATGCCAAGGTGCCGGGACAAGCCGATGACGTCAAGATCCCGGACGGTATTAATGCAGCGGATCTGCTGAAAAAGATTTTCCCGGACCCCAGGTGGGCCGTCAAGGGAGTATTGCCGGAAGGGTTGACTATCTTAGGGGGCAAGCCCAAGGCTGGCAAGTCTATTCTGGCGCTGAATTTATGCCTTCAGATTGCTTTGGGCGGCAAGGCCATGCAGGTGATCCCGGTTGAGCAAGGAACCACCTTATATCTGGCCCTGGAAGATGTTCAACGGAGATTGAAAGAGCGTATCGGCAGGATGCTGGAATTTGACCCGGCCCCGGACAATCTTCTGCTGTTCACTGAATGGCCCCGGCTGGGTGAAGGTGGTGCTAGGGCCCTGGACAAGATCCTGGCAGATAACACAGACACCCGGCTGCTTGTCATTGACACCCTGGCAAAGATCCGGCCACCATCCAAAAGCAACGGCAATCTATATTCTGATGATTATGCCGTCATAGACACCCTGAAGCGCATTGCCGACAAACATGAGGTGTCTGTCCTGATTGTCCATCATCTGCGGAAAATGGAAGGTGATGACGTATTCGACACCTTTTCCGGCACCCTGGGGCTGACCGGCGCTGCTGATGGTCTGATGGTGATGAGGCGCAACGGAACCGGGCAGATGATCTTTTCTTTGAGGGGCCGGGATGTTGAGGAGCAGGAGTATGTCCTTGAATTTGATCCCTGGATGTTCTCATGGAAAATTGCCGGGAAAGCCGTTGACGTCAAATCTACCGATGAAAAGCAGATTTTGTTCGACTGTCTCAAGGATGCCGATGGACCCATGACACCCAAAGAGATCGAAGATACCACCGGACTACGAGGGCATTATATCCGAAAAACTTTACCGGCACTGCTGAAGGAAGGGACAGTACAAAAACTCAAAAGAGGACAGTACCAATATATAAATATTGGGAACAACGGGAACAACGGGAACAACGGGAACAACGGGAACAACGGGAACAACGGGAACAATCCTGATGAATCGGCAGAGATTGTTCCTGAGTTGTTCCCGCCCGATACAACCGGGAACAATTGCCGGGAACAATTGAAAGGCAGTAATGACAAGGGTTCTGGCGCTATTGTTCCCAATGTTCCCAATGTGCCTACCCTGTGCGGGAACAATTGCAAGTATGCGGATCTGGAAAACATGGTCTGTATCTTTGAGTTAATCACGGGCGGCGATGATGAGCCGACACCACTTGACCAGGCAGCGGAAAACTGTCCGGCAAGGAAAGGGGCTGGATCATGACACCGGAACAAACAATCAAGCATTGTCTGCATGGATACCACCAAGATTTCAGGCGGGCAAACCTGACAGATCACCCTTATGACAAGCGATACCACTACGGCAGGGCGGATGCGTTTCTGGAAGTGGTGGAGGCCGTGGCGAATGCTGCGGGGATCACAGCCAGTCAGGTTAAAAAGATCCAGGAACAGGTTATCAAAGAGCGGCACGAATCCGGGGCCGACCGATAAGGCACCGGCATTTTATAACCGGCTGCTGGATCACCCGGCAGCCAAACATGAAAGGACGGATTTATGGATGATCGAGAAGAACGGGAAATTGAACTTTTGAGAGAAGCAGGCGCATTAGTTGGAAAACTGCTGGATTTTTGGGGCGAGAACAAAGGCCCCTGGACGTTTGGAAGAAAGCAGCACCCCTGGACGATGCCGGGATGGAAGAAGGAAATTTACCTGAATGCAGTTAACACAAAACACACAAAACAGGAAAGGATTGAAAAATGGTAACTGAGCATTGGAAAAATGATGATTTAAAAATGAGCGAAACGGACGAAAAACTACTCCAGGGACTGAAGGACGCGGCCCCAGATACCCGGTTGAAAGTGGCTGTCAACCTGGCCAAGGCCGGACATTGGGCTGTCATCTCATGTATCCCCGGGCTGCATGATGCTGTCCGGGCTGCCATGTCCCAAGAAAACAATCTGAGTTTTGATTCAACCCGGGCCGTGGCTGTTCCTATCGGCGCCATGGATATGGAATAGGAGGTGGGCAGATGAAAGCATGGTTCAAGATCCTGAGCGGGAAAACCACCAGCACCCCGGCAGAAATCGCCGGAGAAATCGACAATCTCAAAACGGAACAGGCCGATGTTTCGGAACGGCTGGCAGCGGCAAAAGAAACCCTTGAAACGGCGCGTTTGTCTTTTTACGGGGGGCAGGGCAGCCAAGATGATGTTGACACCAAGGAACAAGGGGTTAAGGCCCTTCAGATTGAGGCAGACACCCTGAGCCGAGCCCTGGCGGATCTGGATAAAAAGCACAGTGAAGCCGTGGCAGCGGAACGTCAAGCAATGGTTGCCGAGATTGACCGAAAGATAGCGGATCTGCGGCAGTTTTTGGCGGATCTGAGGCCGCAGTATGTACGAGCCAAGGTCATGGTTGAAACCTTCGAGCGGTTATTTACAGGACCAACCACAATGGTTGGAGCGCCAAGCACGGAATTATTGCTCATAAGTCGCAATGAGCGGGCCGAATTCCAGGCGGAAATTGACAAAATCGTTCAGGGTCACGGCCCCATTTCGATTGAAATTCAGGAACTGCAGCAACAAAAGGAACAACTACTCAAGGGTTAACCATCCGGCAGACCACAGCCTTGTGGACAGTGGGAGCGTGAAATGACTTTGGGCGGGCCGACCGGGAGCCCGGCGCGAGATCCCGGTACACACACCAGGAATGCTTGACACTAAGGGCCAGAAAAAACAAAAGGTTCTTTCAGCGGATGGCGTTAACATGGTTTCCGATATCGCAGTTTTCCCACAGTTGCAAACAAAAAAAGCGAGTACCGAGTACCACAAAGTGACACCATACCGAAAACTTCAAACCATTATGAACAAAGGACGGGATCATGTTTTTAACAGTAACCCAGTTTGCAGAAAAACGGAACGTGACCGGGCGCTATGTCAGGAAATTAATTCAAACCGGAAAAATTACCAGAAAATCATGGAAAATGCAGGGTAAGCAATACCGCATTGACCCGGTCAAAGCTGGCAAGGATCTATCTGAAAATCTGGACCGGATTTATAACCCTGTCAGACCTTCAGATGAACTTGAACAATTCCCGGACCCAGACCAAACCGACCGGCTGGAGATCCAGGACCAGGCGGCGGACGTGGCCTGTGAAGGTGAGGAATTCTTTCCGGGGGGTTATACGCACCCATGGGCGATATGGGCGGCCCGGTATGTGGGAGAGCTTTTTCTTCTGTCACCCGACCGCGTTACCATTGAGCGGATCAGCAAAACGGAATGGCGGCTGCGGGTTGATGATATTGACGATGAAGACTTTGAGCCCTGCCCGTGGGCCGTGACAATGACGTTTGATTTCGATCCGAATCTGGTGGATGGTTGATTCCAGACAGGTTAAAAAATGATTGACACCACAACCATGAAGCCCCTGGGAGAAATTCCAGGGGCTTTTTTTGTGCGCGGGAGCCCTGCCCGAAAATTATAAAAACGAAATAACCGGATATAACGATCTAAAGCAAGGATTGAACCAAAGCACGGCCAGCAAGGTTTAAATAAGACTGGTACAATAATTGCAGAAATCGACAAACAACGATTTAATGACCGGACCCGAACACCCCGGAGCAGATCCGGGAAAATGCCCGGCAGGTGGGCAAGGGTTGGAGCCTTTCAGTTTTAAATGGACCCGCACAACAAAAAGTCAGGCAGCACACCCCGGCAAAAATTAAACTATTCAACCAGCGGAGCATTTACCCGGACCCTGGAACAAGGGAGCCGGGTTTTTTGTGCCTGGGGAGATTCAAAAAAAATGTCAGGTTGGATATACGGTTGGAACCTTTTAGGGTTGGATATAGGGTTGGAATCGTTTTTCCTGGAAGCAAAAAAAAGGGCTTAGATTTGCACCTAAGCCCTTGATTTTATTATGGAGGCGGCTCCCGGATTCGAACCGGGGATATCGGCTTTGCAGGCCGTTGCCTTACCCCTTGGCCAAGCCGCCTTGAGTGGAGCGGGAAACGGGATTTGAACCCGCGACTTCGACCTTGGCAAGGTCGCACTCTACCACTGAGTTATTCCCGCTCAATCAAACAAATGCTATATTTATTTGATTTGCCTGTTTTTGTCAACCTGAAATTGGGTTGAATGTCTTTTTTATTGGTTCTTTTTGTTCCAGTCCGCCATGAACGCGTCAATACCTTTGTCGGTCATGTGATGGGAGGCCAGCTTTTTCAACACGCCATAAGGAATCGTGGCAATGTCAGCCCCCATCAGGGCCGCATCCAGCACATGCAGAGAGCTTCTGACACTGGCCACAATAATCTCGGTGTCAAAATCATAATTGGCAAAAATCTGAGCGATCTCGTTGACCAGTTCCATGCCTTCTTCAGCCAGATCATCCAGCCGGCCCACAAACGGAGACACATAGGTGGCCCCGGCTTTGGCCGCCATCAGGGCCTGGAGCGGAGAAAACACCAGGGTGACATTGGTTTTGATGCCTTCGGATGTCAGGGTTTTCACCGCTTTGAGTCCTTCCACGGTCATGGGAATCTTCACCACAATGTTATCCGCGATTTTTGCAAGGTCCCGGGCTTCGGTCACCATCCCGTCATATTCCAGGCTGATGACTTCCGCGCTCACGGGTCCTGCCACCTCTTTGCAGATCCGGGCCACAATCTCTTTGAACTCCCCTTTTTCCTTGGCAATCAAAGACGGGTTTGTGGTGACGCCGTCCACCATGCCCATGCTGTTGGCATCCATGATCTGGTCGATATTGGCTGTATCAATAAAAAATTTCACGCGTTTTCTTCCTCCTCATCCAGGGGGATCACCGCCTGGTTTTCCTGTGTTTCTATTTGATTGAACAATGCTTGTGTGGTCAACCCCAGTACCGGGTGCACTGTCCCGGGTTCTATATCACACATGGGCCGTAATACAAAATGTCTTTCATGCATCCGGGGATGGGGTATTTCCAGTTCCGGGGTTTTCATGATCCGGTCATCAAAATAAATAATATCCAGATCGATTTTCCGGGGGCCGAATCGAAAGGATTTTCCCTGTTTATCCATGCTGGATTCAATCTGTTTCAGCATGTTGAGCAGGGCCCGGGGATCAGACGTGCGGCATCGGATTTTCACGGCGGCGTTCACAAACCAGTCCTGGTCCACAAAATTCTGGGGCTGGGTTTTATAAAACCGGGACACGGCCATCACCTCGATCTGTTCATGGGTATCCAGGCAGGCAATGGCCAGATGAAGATTGGCCGGTTTATCGCCTTTGTTGGAACCAATGCTTAACACGGCCGTGGAAACATCCGGCATTACGGCACCTCCACGACCACGGTGCGGGAGTACTTGGACCGGACATCATGGTCTCCCACGGCCTGGACCCTGAAATACCGGACCCCGGGTTCCGGCACGGGCATCTGAAACACCATGACCGGCACAGGCACCTGTCCCACGGATTCAAAAACAAACGGGCAGCCTTCGCACGCTGCGGGCATGGCCATGGACACGTCAAAATACTCAGGGGGCAGTGCGGCATCGTCCGGGTCGGTCTCATGGGTCCAGGTCAGAGTCAATTGGCCATTGTTCAGAGAGGCTGTAGGATCCCCGGGGGATGCCACGCGCTGCCCGGGTTTTTCCGGGGCCCTGGGCGGGGCTTTTTTTCCGCACCCGATTCCGGCAGCCATCACCACCAGACACAGGCACATCCCGGTAATCACGGAGGTCCTTGCCCTTCCCCGTTCCATCCATCCCTGGAAAAATTTCATGAATTCAATTCCTTTTGCGCCTTTTCAACCGCAGCCCGGACATTGTCAAATCCCGTGCCGCCGGCGGAGATCCTGCGACCCACCACCTGATCCAGGCGGATAAATTCATACACATCTTCGGTTACCAGATCACTGAGTTGTTTGAACTGAACCAGGCTCAGATCATCCAGTTCTTTTTTCTCCGCAATGGCCAGGGCCACGGCTTTTCCGGCCACAGCATGGGCCTGGCGAAACGGCATGCCTTTGTTCACCAGGTAATCGGCAAAATCCGTGGCATTTAAAAATCCCTGACCGCAGGCGGCCCGCATCCGGTCCTTGTGCACCGTGATGTGGGGAAACATCCGGGTATACACCTCCAGACAGATGGACAGGGTGTCCACTGTATCAAACAACGGCTCCTTGTCCTCCTGCATGTCTTTATTATACGCCATGGGCAATGATTTCATGGTGGTGAAAATCGCCATCAGATTGCCCACCACCCGGCCGGTCTTGCCCCGGACCAGTTCGGCCACATCCGGGTTTTTCTTCTGGGGCATGATACTGGACCCGGTGGTAAAGGCATCGGAAATGGTGATGAATCCGAATTCCGATGACGACCACAGAATCAGTTCTTCGGACAGCCGGGACAGATGAATCATGCAGATCCCGGCATGGGAGATGAATTCCATGATAAAATCTCTGTCAGACACCGCATCCATGCTGTTTTCGCACACCCTTTCAAACCCCAGGACCTGCCGGGTGAACTCTCTGTCCACGGGATAGGTGGTGCCAGCCAGAGCTGCTGTGCCCAAAGGCATGACATCCATGCGTTTATACGCATCAGCAAACCGGTCTTTATCCCTTTTGAGCATTTCATAGTATGCCATGAGATGATGGGCAAACAGCACGGGCTGGGCCCGCTGCATATGGGTATATCCGGGCGTGATCACGTCCGGATGGGCCTTGGCCAGATTCACCAGGGCGTTTTGAAACCCCGTGATCCGGTCCATGATCTGACGGGTTTCGTTTTTAAGGAAAATCCGGATATCCAGGGCCACCTGATCGTTGCGGCTTCTACCCGTGTGCAGTTTTTTGGCCAGATCTCCGCACTCCTGGCCTAAGGCATCTTCCACATGCATATGGATATCTTCCAGGGAATCGGAAAACGGCACCTCATTGTTTTCAATCCGGATTCGGACCCGTTCCAGGCCTGCCAGAAGGGTATCTGCTTCATCTCTGGCAATGATCTGCTGTTTGGCCATCATTTTCAGATGGGCCATGCTGCCTTCGATGTCACTGGCATACAGCCGCTTGTCCACATCAATGGAGGCATTGAATTTTTCCACCAGGGTATCCGTATCTTCGGAAAACCGCCCTCCCCACAATTTATCACTCATCGGTTTTGTTCCTGAGAATCAATGTTTCCAGAATGGCCTTGTGCATATGCCGCTTGTTTTCCGCCTGGTCCCAGAATGCTGCGCCAGGGGCCTCCAGCACCGCTTCAGCAATCTCTTCTCCCCGGTGGGCCGGCAGACAGTGCATCACCAGCACATCCGGGGCCGCATGGGACAAAAGAGTCTTGTTCACCTGAAACCCCTCAAATGCGGCCAGCCGTTTTTCCAGCTCATCTTCCTCACCCATGCTGGCCCAGACATCCGTATACACCACATCCGCATTTTTCACCGCGTCTTTGGGATCCGTGGTGAACCGGATATGATCATTGGCATCAGCACCGGCGGCTTCAATGATTTCCGGTTTGATCATATGATATTCCGGGCAGGCCACCACCAGGTTCAGGCCCAGGACACTGGCCGCATTCACCCAGGAATTGGCCACATTGTTGCCGTCTCCCACCCAGGCGATCTTTTGTTTGTGATATCCGCCTTTGTGCTCGATGATGGTCATGATATCACTTAAAATCTGGCAGGGATGAAACGAGTCGGTCAATGCGTTGATCACGGGAATGGCCGAGGCGGCGGCAAACTCTGCCACCAGGGCATGGTCAAAGGTCCGCATGGCCAGGCAGTCGATATACCGGGACAGGACCCGGGCCGTGTCTGCGGCCGGCTCGTTTCTGGAAATCTGAGTATCCTGGGTGCTCATGTAGATGGGGTGTCCCCCCAGTTGTATCATGGCGGTTTCAAAGGCGATCCGGGTCCGGGTGGATTTTTTGTCAAAAATCAGGCCCAGGGTTTTTCCTGTCAGTATTCTGTCGGGAATGCCTTTGGCATACCGTGCCTTGAGCTGCAATGCCCGATCAAACAATTGTTCAAAATCCGTTTTTTCCAGGTCCAGCAATGACAACAGGTCTTTTTTCAAACCAAACATCTCCTTCACTGTTTACAACAGGCTGTCCAGCACGGATATCAGCCGGTCAATATCTGTGGTTTCCACAATCAAGGGCGGTGCAAACCGTAACACTTTATCCTGAATGGCGTTAATGATAAACCTTTTTTCAAAACAGGCGGCGGCCACATCCCCGGCACCCTCTCCCACATCCATTCCCAACAGCAGGCCCTGGCCCCGCACGGCTGTGATCCGGGGATGCCGCACCTGAAGTTCGGTGAGCCGTGCCTTGAAATAACGGCTTTTTTCCCGGACCCGGGCCAGAAACGCAGGATCTGAAATCAATGCCAGGGTTTTGAGTCCGGCAGCCGTGGCCAGGGGCGTGCCCCCGAAAGTGGACCCGTGACTGCCCGGTTCAAATCCTTTGGCCGCCTCAGCCGTGGCCAGCATGGCCCCGATGGGAACCCCGTTGCCCAGGGCTTTGGCCAGGGTCATGATGTCCGGTGTCACCCCATACCCCTGGTGGGCAAACAATGTGCCGCACCGGCCCATGCCGGACTGGATCTCATCAAAAATCAGCAGGGTGCCGGTCTGATCGCACAATTGTCTCACCTGTGCCAGATACTCGGGATCCGCCGGAATCACCCCGCCTTCCCCCTGGACCGGCTCCATCATCACTGCGCATACCGTGTCGTCCAGGGCGGCTCTCAGGGCGTTGATATCATTGAACGGCACATGGATGAATCCGGGCAGCAGCGGATAAAATCCCTGTTTGATCTTATCCTGACCCGTGGCGGTCAGGGTGGCCAGGGTCCGGCCGTGAAACGACTGGGTCATGGTGATGATCTGAAACCGGTTCTTGTCGTTGTTGCGTTGAAAATACCGCCGGGCCAGCTTGATGGCGGCTTCATTGGCCTCGGCTCCAGAATTGCCAAAAAACACCTGATCGGCAAAACTGTTTTCCACCAGGGCCTGGGCCAGGTCCGCCTGGGGCCGGGTATAAAACAGATTGGACACATGCACCAGCCGCCCGGCCTGTTCCTGAATGGCGGCCGTCACTTGAGGATGGCAGTGGCCCAGACTGCACACGGCAATGCCGGCCAGAAAATCGGTATACACCTGACCGTCTTCATCGGTCAGATACATGCCGCTGCCGCTGACAAACGCCTTTCCCTGGCGGGCATAGGTCTGGCAGACAAATGTATGGGTTTTTTCCCGGATATCCATGGGTTTCCCTTTTGTATGAAAGTGTTAAGATTTAAGTGTTAAGCGGGTCCATTGACAAATACCTGGGTGCCGATGCCGGAATCCGTGAACAGTTCCAGCAGCACGGCATGGGGAATTTTCCCGTTGATGATATGGGTTTTTTTCACCCCGCGCTTTAACGCGCTCAATGCACACTCCACCTTGGGAATCATACCGCCTTTGATTTCTTTGTTCCCGATCATCTGCCCGATCTGTTGGTCATTGATGGAAGAGATCAGCTGATTGTCCGCATCCAGAACCCCGTCCACATCCGTGAGCAGAATCAGGCGCTCGGCTGAAAGAGACGCGGCAATCCGGGAGGCCACCACATCGGCGTTGATATTGTAAGTTTCCCCGTTTTTCCCCACGCCCACAGGCGCGATAATCGGGATAAACCCTTTGGCGGTCAGCGTATGAATGATCTCCGGATTCACGGACACCACATCTCCCACCATGCCGGGATCGATGATCTCGGGCGGTTTTTCCCGGTCATCCTGGACATAGATCTTCATTTTTTCCGCCAGGATCAGGCTCCCGTCCTTGCCGGTGAGGCCCACGGCCCTGCCCCCCTCCTGGTTGATCCGGGCCACAATATCCTTGTTCACCTTGCCGCCCAGCACCATTTCCACCACATCCATGGTGGCATCATCCGTGTAGCGCATGCCCCGGATAAAGGTGGAAGTGATCCCCATGGCGGAAAGCACTTTGCTGATCTGGGGCCCGCCCCCGTGCACCACCACCGGGTTGATACCGATATATTTCAGCAGGGTGATGTCATTGGCAAAATCACGCTTGAGCTTGTCATCCACCATGGCATGGCCCCCATACTTGATGACAATGGTTTTGGTGGAAAACTGCTGAATATACGGCAATGCTTCCACCAGGATATCCGCGACATTCCGATCCCCAACCGCTGAAGTGCTCATAAGATATACCTGCTCAAATCCTGGTTCTCCACAATGCCCATGAGCTGATTTTCCACAAATGCCGCATCAATGGTGATTTTTGAATCCGCCACATCCGGGGCGGCAAACAGGATCTCTTCCAGCAGTTTTTCCATCAACGTGTGCAGGCGCCGGGCACCGATATTTTCCGTGGTCGCATTCACTTCCACGGCAATGGCGGCGATCTTTTCCACGGCATCCTGGGTAAACGTGATATCCACCCCTTCGGTGCGCAGCAATGCCATATACTGAAGTATCAGCGCGTTTTTGGGTTCCGTCAGAATCCGGACAAATTCCTGGGCACCCAGAGAAGTCAGTTCCACCCGGATGGGGAACCGTCCCTGGAGTTCCGGAATCAAATCCGACGGCTTGGACACGTGAAACGCGCCCGAAGCAATGAACAGAATATGATCGGTTTTCACGATCCCATATTTGGTGGGCACGGAACTGCCTTCCACAATGGGCAGCAGATCCCGCTGGACCCCTTCTTTGGACACTTCCGGCCCCTGACTTTTTTCTTTTCCCGCAATTTTGTCGATTTCATCGATAAAAATAATACCGGACTGTTCCACCATGGCCACGGCATCGGACTTGACCCGTTCCATGTCCACCAGATGGGCCGCTTCTTCCTGGGTCAAAAGTTTGAGAGCCTCTTTGACGCTGACTTTTCTGCGCTTGGTGGATTTGGGCATGAAGTTGCCCAGCATGTCCTTGACATTGATGCCCATCTCCTCGATGCCGGTATTGGAAAAGATCTCCACCATGGGAGAGGATTTATCCGGCACATCCAGGTCCACCTGCCGGGAGTCCAGTTTTCCGGCCTTGAGCATGGTCCGCAGTTTTTCTCTGGTCCCGGCCCCGGTGTCCGAAGTGTCCTCGGACGAGCCGGCCAGCTTGAGGGTGCCGGTGTCCGGGCGGGCCGCTGTTTTGGGCGTGGGCGGCAACAGAATATCCAACACCCGTTCTTCCGCCATTTTTGCCGCCTTTTCCTGGACCGAATCCTGCTGCCTGGCTTTCAAGGCATTCACGGTCAATTCCACCAGGTCCCGGATCATGGATTCCACATCCCGGCCCACATACCCCACTTCCGTGAATTTGGAGGCTTCCACCTTGTAAAAAGGCGAGTCCGTGAGATTGGCCAGACGCCGGGCGATCTCGGTTTTTCCCACCCCGGTGGGGCCGATGAGAATAATATTTTTCGGTGCGATCTCATCCTGGAGATCCGGTTCCACATGACGGCGGCGCCAGCGATTGCGCAGGGCGATGGCCACGGATTTTTTGGCATCTTTCTGACCGATGATATATTTATCCAGTTCAGTGACGATTTCCTTGGGTTTTAAATCTTTCATGAATCCATTCCCGGTATCAGTTGAGTTCTTCAATGGTGACCTCATGATTGGTATAAATGCACAGATCTCCGGCAATTTTCATGGCTTTTTCAACAATCCGCCGGGGAGACAGGTCCGTGTTTTCCATCAACGCGATGGCCGCAGACTGGGCTGCCGGGCTGCCGGAACCGATACTGATGACTCCCTGGTCCGGCTCGATCACATCCCCGTTACCAGACAGCAGATAAGTGTTGTCAAGATCCGCGGCAAGCATCATGGCTTCCAGGCGCCGCAGGTATTTGTCCGTGCGCCATTCCCTGGCCAGCTCCACGCAGCTGCGTGTCAGGTTGCCGTTGTAACGCTCCAGTTTTTCCTCCAGTTTTTCCGACAGGGTCAGGGCATCCGCCGTGGCACCGGCAAATCCGATAATAATTTTATCATGAAAAATTTTCCGGACTTTTCTGGCCTTGTGCTTGGTCACGATATTGCCCAATGTCACCTGGCCGTCTCCGGCCATGACCACGGTGGCACGGGATCGCAAGGCCAGGATGGTGGTTCCGTGAAATGTGTGGTTGCTCATGTTGCTGTATCAACTCCTTGGGTGCGCGTTGTCGTACACCTGCATTAAATGGTCCATGCTCACATGGGTGTACACCTGGGTGGTGGACAGGCTGGCATGGCCTAAAATTTCCTGAATCCCCCGCAAATCCGCCCCGGAATCCAGCATGTGTGTGGCAAAACAATGTCGCAGCACATGGGGGGATACGGGCACGTGCAGTCCGCACTGGGTCACGATGTGATCCAGAATCCGCCGGATGGACCGGGGGGTCAGCCGGCCGAAATCCTTGTTCAGAAACACGGGCTTCAAATCCGTTGACACGGTGCTCCGATATGTTCTCACTGCTGTCAATGCCCGGCGCCCCGCCGGTACAATCCGCTGTTTGCCGCCTTTGCCGGACACTCTAATCACTTGGTTATGAAAGTCAATGTGATCCATGTCCAATCCATGGATTTCGGAAATGCGCATGCCCGTGGAATAAAAGGTCTCAAACATGGCATGGTTGCGCTTTTCCAGCCAGGTATCGGTTTTAATGGAATCCAGCAACCGGAACACGTCATCCACGGTCAGGACCCGGGGAATGGGCCGGCCCAGTTTGGGAAACGGAATTCCGTCCGCCGGATTGGCCGGCATCTGTTTTTCTCTCACCAGAAAATCAAAAAACGCCTTTAATGCCGACAGCCGCCGGGACAGGGTCCGTTTCTGTTTTCCCGCCCGGATCTGGGCAGCCAGATATTGTTTCAGGGTCTGTCTGTCCACCTGGGCCAGGTGTGCTTTAAAACAGGTCTGCACGTCAGTTGAAGGATCCGGGTCATCAGACCCGTCAGCGACAAACTGCAGAAAATCCAGGATATCCGACCGGTAGGCCCGGCAGGTATGGGGGGAGTATCCTTTTTCCGCGATCAGAATATCGATGAATCGGTCAAGCATCATGACACAATACCGTGGATCTGCATGACCTGCTGCATGTCTTCCCACACCGGGCGCTTCAGGCCCGGATCTTTGAGCAGTTGCGCCGGGTGAAACGTGGGCATCACTGAAAACCCCCGGATGTCAAAAAATTGTCCCCGGATGGCTGCCACGGGCTTCTGAACCCCGGTCACGATCCGGGCAGCCGGGTCTCCCAGGGCGATCACCACAACCGGCCGAACCGATTGCACAAAAGCAAACACCTGATGCGCATCCGGGGCATTGCAAAGACAGACCTTTTCCGGCGCCAGTTTCATGGCGTGTAAAATTTTTTTCAACAGCGCACCTGCCTCACCCGTAAAAAAAGTGCCGGCCCCATCCACCAGCACCACGTTTGACGATGCCGGCCCTGCGTGCCTGAAAGGTTTTCGAAGCGCCCCCGGCCGGCCCCAGGCAGACAGGATTTCCAGAGAACGCGCGGAAAGCGGCACCCGGTTGAGTCCCATTTGTTTCTGATACCCCAGGTATCCGGACAGATCATCGATGATGTCCGAAAGCGTCACGGTCGAAGTCAAAAAAGGGATGTTATCCAAAAGTGTCATGACAGGCCAAAATCAACCGCGCGGATCAAGCCGGGCCACAAGGGTGTCCAGAAGAACATGGGCCACGGCCTGTTTGTCCATCAGCGGAATGTCGGTTTTCGACCCGTCTTTGAAAAACACGGTCACTTTGTTGGTGTCTGTCTGAAATCCGGCGTCCTTTCCCCCCACCTGGTTGGCAGCGATCATGTCCAGATTTTTTTTCTTTATTTTTTTGACGGCATTGGCTGCCAGATCATGAGTTTCGGCGGCAAATCCCACCAGAAACTGGTCGGGCCGCTTGCGTTCCCCCATGGTTCTAAGAATGTCCGGGTTCTGGACCAGGGTCAGGGTCATGCAGTCCTGGTCGGATTGTTTTTTTATTTTCAGGGGTTCCTGGCGTTCCGGCCGGAAATCCGCCACAGCCGCCACCTGGATGATGATATCCGCACAATCCATTTTTGAAAGCATGGCATCAGCCATTTCATGGCAGGTCTGTACGCAAATTGTGTCAACGCCCACGGGCGGATCCAGGCTCACGGGACCGGTGACCAAAGTCACGGAGGCCCCCCGCATTTCAGCAGCCCTGGCAACGGCATATCCCATTTTTCCCGAGGAGTGATTGCTCACATACCGCACCGGGTCAATGGGTTCCAGGGTGGGGCCGGCCGACACCAATACCTGTTTGCCGGCAAAATCTTTGGGTGTCAGCATCTGTTCCATGCGGTCCACAATGAGCCGGGGATCAGGCAGACGGCCGGGTCCTGTGGTTTTACAGGCCAGAGATCCGGTGTCCGGATCCAGAATATGGATCCCGTCCTGCTCCAGAATATCCAGGTTCCGCTGGACCCGGATATTTTCATACATATGGGTGTTCATGGCCGGACAGACCATGATCGGGGCCGTTACTGCCAAAAAAGTGGTGGTCAAGGCATCATCGCCCAACCCATGGGCCAGCTTGGCAATGCAGTTGGCCGTGGCCGGCGCGATCACGGCCGCATCGCACCTTGTTGCCACATCAATATGGGCCACAGACCCGTGAGAGTCCTCCCACAGATCCGTGATCACGGGATTTTCCGACAGCACTTCAAACGTGGTTTTGCCCACAAACTGCAATGCCGCCTCCGTCATGGCCACATCCACATCAGCGCCGGCTTTTTTCAACAGCCGGAGCAGTTCAACGGATTTATATGCAGCGATCCCGCCGGTGACGCCCAGCAGGATATGTTTCCCATCCAGTATTGTCACTGGATCAGATCCGACTCAAGCAGGGCATCGGTATTATCCGGCAGCCTGCCCTGAGTCATCCGGGCTGCCACCCCGACTTCCACATAGGTGTAGATATGTTCGCTTTTAATGGAAATCACTGCGGATTTCATGGATTTTTCAAACACCAGAATCGCCATGTTGGGCGAAGCAATCTGACTGACCATGGTCCAATTGTCTTTGACCATGTTGTTGTTGAAAAAATTGATCAAAGAGCGCCGTTCCACCCGTCCCCTGAGCATCAGAATCCCGGACGTGAATCCCGGGGTGGACACGATCATGCTTTTATCCTGAAGGACCTGCAGTTCCACCGGAATCAGCACATCTTCAAAATCATAGTACACAGCGTTTGTCTGACGGGCTTCCGCCGACGGTTCCGACACGGAACCCGCTGCCACACTCTGGGATTCAGCAGGCCGGGTGTCTGAAAATATATTGGTGCACCCTGTCAACCCCATAAAACATCCCAATGCTGCCACCATAATAAGTACCGTTTTAATTGTTTGTTTCATCAGAGCCTCTCTATTTGTTTAAAAATATTCTTTTCTAAAACGGATCAGGATGAAAGTCAATGGGTCTGCTAATACTGGCGCCAGCTGCCGGGAGCAGGATCGACATTGACGACGGCGCCGCCGAAATTGTTAAAGGCATCCACATAATCCTGGACCAGTTGCACATCCGCATGGTTACCTGAAGCATGGACCCCGCCGGACCCGCTGATGACCTGGCCCATCACAGGTTGATCTCCAGGGCTGCCACCGCCGTTGATGGTGGTAGTGATCGAGGCGTTGGGCGCGTAAATGACCCCATGAATCCTCACCGATCCACTCAGGACCACGGAAGTCCCCTCCACAAAAATAATGCCGTACACATCACTGCTTCCGCCGATAGTCACGTCACCAGACACATGGATGATATAGGGCTGGTCGTTTTGGGGCGCGTCTTTAAAAAAATCTGTCTGACCTGACAAGGTTCCAACTTCTGTATTAGTAAGAGAAGAAAATGAATAATCCGCAAAGGTTCTTAAGGCATCCTGGTTGACCGTGGGCAGATCGGCATAGGTTTCCACCATATCAGAAGCCAGGTTGCCGTCATCATCGTATCCATTAACCACGTGAATCCCACTGCCGGTATTCCCCCCCGAGGTAATGACGGCTTTGTTTTTTGAATCGGCAAGAGAAGAATCATTCGGAGAAATACTGACCATCGTTTCAACCGTCTGGGTGGAATCCTGAAATACCCCTTCAGATACCAGTTTGATATAACCGCCCGGAATTAAAGGGTCATATACCCCGAATGAATCATTGCTGGAATCATGGGTGGTCACTTCGTAACTGGCTGTAATGTTGCCGATGATCATATCATCTCTGGTCGTTGAATAGGAGGTGTCTCCACGCCAGGTCATGTCGTCTTTGATCGAGGCCAAAGCATACTGGAGACCGGCTTCCGCCACATAAAAAGCCTGGGACTGTTTGCGGTAATTGCCGGCAATGGTCTGGTTGGTGGTGGACACCATCAGGGCGGCCGTCCCTAACGCAGACAATACTGCCAGGCTGAGCAGGCAGATGATCAATGCTGACCCGTTCTGATTTTTCAACATCATGGCTTTCATCGGTCTCCATATGTTAATTGATGGTTGGGATTA
Source organism: Desulfotignum sp. (assembly GCA_021737695.1). Taxonomy (GTDB): domain Bacteria; phylum Desulfobacterota; class Desulfobacteria; order Desulfobacterales; family Desulfobacteraceae; genus Desulfotignum. The sequence goes on from JAIPDL010000016.1 coordinate 38,155, forward strand.
TTGTGCAGGTGGATCCCAAATGATCTGTTTTTTCGACATCAATTTGGATTGTCACAATTTCGTCATCTTTATATTTAGACTTGGATTTTATAGCCAGGCCAGCAGATGGAATCCCCGCGTCAGGATCATTTGAAGTCAACGTGCAGACAGCCGTATCGCCACCACCGTAATATCCTTCTACATCAGTTGGCAGGATAAGCTTAGATGCAACTGTCGAACCAAACAGAATATTCGCCTCAACTGATGCATCGGAAACAGGTTCATCGTCTTGGTCATAGACATAAACCAGCAAATCCATATATTCGTTTCCCGAGACCTTACACGCAAACAGAGTGCAAAATACCTGGGGGGTGGCCGAAGATTCGTTTGAAACAGTCACAACAATGGATTCTTGACCATAACACCCTTCACTGTCGGTTGCCCTGACAGTAATCGTATGGGCGCCGTTTTCCACTTGAGTGGTGTCCCATTCAAATGCGAACGAACTGGAATCCAAGATGCCAACCCAGTCTTCAGCGTCAATTTTCAGCTCGATAAGGTCGATGTCCCTGCCTGTCGAGCTGGTCACTCCCTTAATGAATACAGTGCCCTCAACAGCAGTATCTCCGTCGTGTATACTGTCAGAATCAAAAGTAATAACGGGTGTCTGAGTACAGGCCGAGGAGATTGTCAGGGCCGCACTTAGATTATCACAGGCATCTTTGGCGCGCACATCATAAGACGTGTGTGTGGATGTACTGGTCCAGGTATCCGTGCTGGGATCCAGGGTCGCCAATAAGGTACCGGCCGGATCATACACCTGGTACTCGACAATGTAGTTCATTGAATCAACCACGAAATCATCTTCCGACAGGATCCAGGAAATCGTGTCAGTCGTACCGGATGTGGAAAAAATCGCGCCTGTGGGCGGTGCCGGTGCCGTGGGAGACACTGATACCTCCGTGGTGGCACCACTGGAATTGGGACAAAAATCCACGGCTTCAATACTGTAATGGTAGGTATCGCAGTCAATGGGGGTAAAATTGCTGTCTGAATATTCTGTTAAGGCGTTTGAAACGACAGTAGAATTAATCTTTGTTGATGATGCAGCTGTATCGTGCCTGGCATACGCATTATACCCATGAAGATCACAGTCCGTGTTCATGTCCCAGGAAAGGCTCACTTTTCTCTCCACCCCATTGATATTTTCCGCATTGAATCCGCTTGGAATGGCAGGGGCCTGGATATCGGTAATGGATTGTTCAGCGGATTTCGAACTGTTTCCGGCACTGTTGACCGCAGATACTGCCACGTAATAGCCACAGGCTTTAACGGCGGTAACGTCCAGTACATGGCTGGTGACATCTCCCGCATCGACACTGTACGCATAAGCCCCGGACGTGGTGCCGTAATAAACGGTATATCCGGACACTTCACACCCGGACGGGGTCGTGACTGGGTCCCAGGTAATATGAATTTGACAGGGATACGTATTGTTTAATCCGTCGAGCACCACATTGGTGGGCGCAGACGGCACAGCACAGGTGGTTCCCACCGCCACATTGGCTGTATTACGAGATTTGATTCTGGCATTGGCAGTATAAGTTCGATACCCGCTATTGCTTTGAAATTTATGATCCGCCCGGTCCGTCCGGGAAGACAGAATCACCTCAATTTCTCCGAAACCCAGATGAATCAGCTGCATGTCTGTAATATTTTCGGCCACGATGTCTTCGATCACTGGCGTATCCACGGTCATGAATCCGACATCATTGACCTTTCTTTTCAATACCGGATGTCCCGGATCATGATAATCGAATGACGAATCGTTATCATCATTGAAAACCGCATAACTGATCACGTAAATCTCTCCAATGGGGATATTGGCAGCATAATTTTGTGCAACGCCCTGGTTGCTGCCGGTATCGCCCGGGTTGGTGTCAATGGTCAGAATGCTGGTACTGGGATCGGAACCAGCAGAGATAGACTTGACAGAGGCATATTCTGAAGTGGTGCCGATATGAATCATATCACCAACATTAAATTGATTGTTTGCCTGAGTCGTGGTCAGGTTCAGTGTTATCTGATTACTCCCTGACGTGACATCTGTGGAAAGGGTCGTGGGATTATTCTCGGTAGGCATAACAGACAGGAGCGTGATCACATCCGGATCTGTTCCCGACCCTTCGGAAATTTTCGGGTTTGCATCCAGATTGACGGTGACCGGATAGGTGGGGATGAATGACGAAGGGACAAAATCGGACAAATTATTGATCAGATCATCCCCCATGGCATGATACCCGGCCATGCGCAGATCCCGCCGGATCATGTCCATGGCGGCCCGGGCGTTTTGTTCCATTTCGATCACCTGATCCTGGACCGTGTAGGCATGGTGCTGGCCGATAAAAAAACGATAAATAGCCGTAACCAGTATACTCGTTATCGCCAGGGCCACAAGAATCTCGATCAAAGTAAATCCCGAAGGGGCGTTTTTCCGTCGATATTTTGGCATGTCCGGGCCTCCGATAGGCAAACGATTTTTATTCATTGGGCAATAATGGTCTGCATGGCCACTTGCCGCAGGTCGGGATCAGACCAGGAAATGATCACTTCCACAGTCTTATAATCCGGAGCTGTGCTGGTAGTCACAGTGACGCTGCGGTCAAAAATACCGGCACCTGCCACCTCTTGTGCATCCAGATCTAATTCATCAGGTAACCCGGCATTGTCAACATCAGCATACGACCCCGCATTGAGTGCATCCAGCTTGTTCTGGGCCAGATGAACGGCCGTGGTCAAATTTTTACTCATGTAATTGCTTTTGATCACCATGGTGGTCATGGCATTGACGGCCAGCAGTCCGATGGAAAAAATAACCAGGGCAAACAGCACTTCCAGCAAAGTGAAGCCGTTTTCGTTCTGAAGGGTATTTTGAGTCATTGATCCGCCATTAATTGGTTATGGGTCCTTTTTTTACCCCTCCCACACCGGAGGTTGTAATCTCAAGGGATTGACCTTTTGAATTTTGAAGCTTGATCATTGTCTGGGTCATGGTACCGGCAGGGTTTGCATCCACCGGGTTCCGGGTCAAAGATACGACATCAATATTGTCTTCCGCCAGGTGATTCACCGTTTTTTCTAAAATCCATGTGCTGGGATCTGTTGATTCATCTTCTTTTTCAATTTCATATGCTTCTGTATTCACATCAAATTTCACTCGGTACTTCTGGTTCAATGAAACAGCCCGGCCCCGTACATAGTTGAAATCGGTCATGACCTGCCGGGCTGCTGAATGAAGCCGGAAAGTGGGCAGGTTTGCAAGGATGTTGGGAACGGCAATACCCGCCAGAATACCGATCAGGGCGACCACGACCATCAGTTCCACCAGAGTGAATCCACTGCTGCGGTTCGCCCGGGGATATGCGGTCTTCATTCCGGGCATAGGCGTTTTCTCCTTTGTCTAATTAATAAGGATTGGGTTATGATTACAATCACCATACGAAAAAACAATACAAAAAGCAAGAATGAGGACTTGTATTATGCAGGGTATCGCGCCGTTTACCCAAAATGCCAGGATTGGCAAAATGGGTAAACAGCAATTTTTTGAAAGGTTTTACAATCCAGCAGATGGCGAAGAAGCACGACTGGCCTGAATCTTTGATTCGGTCACAGGCCCTGGTAAAAGCCGATGATTTTGACCGGCTCAAGACACTTCAATGGGGAATCAGAACCTGGGATGTGTAAAATTTCACGGAATGTGACCCCCGGTTTTGCGAAGACTGCCTGGCCGGATTCCGACCAAGCTGGTGGCATATTTAATGTATTTTTTCAGATTAACTATACCGAAACCCCTATTTAAATCATTGACATATATTACACATTGGCATTAAATTATTAAAATTTAAGATCTCGTTCATTAATTCAAGGGATCGATATATGGAAAAATCTGCGGCAAATCAAATTCGATCCGATAATGGATTCACTTTGCTGGAATTATTGACAATTATTGCTATCATTTCAATATTGGTCACAATTGCAGTGCCCAATTATATGGAATGGGTTCATTCCTCGCGATTAAAAACTACCAGCCAGACCCTGATGACAGATCTTTCCATGAGCCGAATGCATGCAATCAAGGCCAATACTGATACGGATGGAGTGACGGTCTTGTTTTCATCTTCTGGTTATATCATTTTTATTGATTCAAATAAAAACAGCATTGTCGATTCCACTGAACAGGTGCTTAAGGAGGTAGACTTTCCTTCCGGGATATCTCTAACTGCAATTACCTTTACAGGAAATAAGGCAATATTCCATAAAACTGGTTATATGAGTGCAGGCTCAGTAACGATTTCACGTAGTGATGGTACAAGTATAAAAATTATAGTTAATGCTGTCGGACGTATCCGAATGGAAACATAGAAAAGGCTCTTCTTAAATGAATTTCCAAAAAAACAATCAATTTGGTTTCTCTTTGATTGAACTGATGGTTGCTATGACAATTGCCAGCTTTCTGATGGCTGCGGTGTACAGTTTTTTTATTTCATCCAGTAAAACGGCGCTTATCCAGGAAACGTCTGTGGCAGCAATACAGAGCGTGCGGGCAGGACTTGAATTGATGGCTCAGGACATTCAAATGGCGGGATATGATCCTCTAAGTACTTCCGGCGCATCCATTGCTGTCAGTCAAACCGGGAAAATTCAGGTAACCGCAGATAGGAATGCTGACGGGATTATCAACAATTCTGATTTTGAAAGAATAACTTACGAACTTTCATCAGGGCGATTAAAACGAACTCTATATGAAGGCACTGCCAGTGAAAGCTCACAATCATTGATCAACAATGTTACCGCTTTGACATTCGCATATCCTGGCAGTAAAGTGACTATTGAGTTAGAAGTGTCTGAAACAGTCGGGGGCGGTGGAGCAACAATAGTACGTAATTTGGAAACCACTGTTTATTGTAGGAATCTGGACCTTTGAATAATCGATCACATCAGAGTTTAGGTTATATATAATGAACTTTAAGGCGATTGCTCACTCAAAACTGAACAAAAAAAGCGGTTTTACGCTGATCGAAGTGCTCATTGCGATGGCGGTATTTTCCATTGGGATTCTGGCCATCACCGGGATGCAAGTCACATCCATACAGGGAAATCAATCCGCCCGATTGAGGACCGAGGCGGTTTCCTATGCCGCAAAACACATGGATACCCTCATTTCCAATGGTTATTCGGCGGCGACAGATGGATCGGCCACAGAAGGCTTGATTGATCTCGAATGGGAAATATTTCCAAATTCTCCTGTCAATGATGCCAAAACTATCGTGCTTACAGCGACATGGGATGACAAGTGGGGAGCAAAGAATGTTACATTACGCTACATCATGTATAATCCTGATTGATTTTCTCGAATTCATGCTTTTTTTGTTCTTTATTGAAGGGATTGTGGGTTTCTCAAGATGTATAAGGGTGAAATCAGGGATATCAAAAATAGAAAACCATTGAAGAATGGGCGACAGGTATCATGAAAAACGATCACTGTATTGAAATATTGAAGCAACAGAAGGGCAGTGTTATGCTCTTGGCCCTGATGGTTATGTCCGCATTGAGTATTGTCGGCATAACATCTTTGAATATTTCCAACACTGAACAGCAAATTACCGGTCATGTTCAACGTCATAAAATGGCATTTTATAATGCGGATGCGGGTGTGCAATATACCCTTGCCTGTATTGAAAATGATTTAAAAAATGGCACAGCCGATGTCCTTCCCACTGACGAGGACGAACCCGTTTCCTATGCTTATGGGATACCCAGCAATTTTTCCTTTAGTATTTCAGATATTCGATTCTCTAGTCCAGACCAATACGAGATCACCAGTATTGGAAATGCGCCACAAAATGCCGAGGTGACAATCAAGGCCACCTTTATCGAAAATGTGATAAAACCGTTCAGCTTTGCCGCATTTGGTGATAAAAAAATGGAGGTTAAAAACAGTGGATCGACTGAAAGTTATGACAGTGATAACCCAGATCCTAAAATCAGTGACCCCAATGACCCCAATTTTGAAAAAACCGGAAAGGCGGATATCGGATCAAATGAAAATTTGATCACCAAAACCGGGGCTCTAATAGATGGTAACGGCGTTGTCGGAAAAGATACCGCGGGAACTCAGGGGGTATATGATATCAAAAGCGGGTCTGTCTTCACCGGCACTGCCCCAAATCTGCAAGACAGAGTTGATCCAGACCCCTTGGGGGTTACAACCGGTGGAAAGTACGATCCCACAACATACAGTTCAAGTGCCAATAACGATAACAATGATATTACATATGGTTCTATAACCAGTAAAGGTGTCACAACCCCACTTGGCACATCAATTACCACTAAAAAGGGGGACACTGTCACATTAACAGGAAAACCGGGGGGGTCGAATTTTTATTTCACCAGCGTTGAATTAAAAAACAGCGTTGATCTTGTCATTGACACAACCTCTGGCCCTGTCAATATTTTTCTGGATGATGCCAGCGGGAGTGGGGGTACAATTTTTGATGCAAAAAACAGTTCTATTGTAAACAAAAGTGGGAAAACCACTGATTTTGCAATTTATTCCAATTCGTCTGACAATATTGTCTTGCACCATGGCAGTGAATTTACCGGCATTATTTACGCCCCTTATGCTGAGATTGATATGAAAAACAGCTCAGATATTTATGGCGCTATCTGGGGCAGTGAACTTACCATTCGCAACAGCGGGGAACTTTTTTTTGATGAGGCATTGACAGACAAGTATGAACTGACCAACACAAATGAATTGTCCCTTGTGTCATGGGAAATTCAATGATGGGTTCAAAAAGTGATGAATCAATTCCACCATTCGGGTAGCGAACCATCATATAATTCCTGAACGTCCTGTTCCAACTGATTTTGTTGCACATTCAGCTGTTTTAAATGTTTCCAGGCAACATCTTGTGCCGCCTGGTCTTTTTGCTCTTTCGCTGTATTAAAGAAATGGGTCTGATCGTCTCTTTCGGCTTTGATTTTAAAAAAAATGTTTCTTAATTGTTGTTCCTTTTCTTTAAAATCCAAATCTTCCGATTCTTTATTAATATCATTGTCTCCTTCATCCGACTTTTTGATTTCCTGATAATTTTTAGAGGAATCCACTTTTAAAGGTTCAACTTGTTTTAGTTCCTTTGGGACCGGGGATTCAGAATCAGCTATGGTGGATATCTGGGTTTTGGGAATCCCTACGATGCCGCCACCACTGAAAAAACTAATCGTATTTCCTTCCTCCCAATATGAATTGGTAATAAACCTGCCGCCATTATTGAGTTTTATAAGGTAATTGGCCGGACTTTCTTTTGGCATTGTCAAAAACGGCAAAATCAATATTATCCATATCCACTTTTTCATGAAACTACTCCCGGGCATAGAGTTAACTGGTTATAATTTCTTTAAAAACACACGACAAAAAATAACAATCCAGCGAAAAAAACTACCAGTGAAAAAACAAAATATATCTAAAAATTTTCCCATGATCAAGGGTTCCCGGATATTTTGACAAACAACGCTTGACATTTGCTGACAGGCAACTATAATCGGGCAATCAGCTTGAAAATGCTGACGGATTGTTTTCGCCGGTAAGGTGTAATCCCGATTCCATGTGGGATCACACCCCAAAGCAAACAGAATTTTTTATTTTTTATTACAGGAGAGCGCCGACATGGCAAATGGTATTGTAAAATGGTTTAACGACTCAAAAGGGTTTGGTTTCATCGAAGTTGAAGGCGGTGGAAAAGATGTATTTGTACACCACTCCGGCATTAATTCCAGCGGTTTCAAGTCCCTCAATGAAGGGGACCGGGTGTCATTTGACATCGAAGAAGGTCAGAAAGGGCCTTCTGCCAAGAATGTGACGGTGCTCTAAAATATACCCTTTGGTGTTATTTCAGACATACCTGACAGACTGATAAAAAGTTCCTGAATTTCAACGATTCAGGAACTTTTTTGTTTTACCGTCAACCGAACCAGAGATCGAGTTTCTTTGCCATCCGGCAATTCATAGTCATCCCATTGGATAAAAAAATTTTTATCCAGGTCATCCGTGATTTCTTCCCTGGCACCCGGACTTTTCAAGGCATAGAGTAATCCTTGCTGTGCCAGCAGAGGGGCTGCCAGACCGGCCAGGCGATCGAGGCCGGCCACTCCCCGGGCCAGGATTCCCTCAAACCGTCCGACAAATCCCGGGTCATGGTGTAAAGCGTCCACCCGCCCATGGATCGCTTCAATTCCGTCGATTTTCAGCATCCGGATCACATGTTTGAGAAAATGGATTTTTTTTCGGGAGGCATCCACCAGCACCATGTGGATGCCTGGATTGAGCAGTTTCACGGGCAATCCCGGAAATCCGCCGCCCGTGCCCATGTCCATCCATCTCCCGCTTTTGCCGCGAAAATAGGGTTGAATGGCCACGGCATCCAGAAAATGCTTGTGCGCCAGATCAGCCGGACCTTTGATGGCAGTCAGATTGACATGCTGGTTCCATTTTTCCAGCTGGACTGCATGGCAAGCCATTTGTTCCACTTGAACCGGGGTGAGGTCAAATCCCATTTGAACACTTCCCCGGCTCAAGGTATCGCAAAACACTTCCATCCAGCTGCCGGACATGGGATTCAAAACCGGTTCCAGGGCCTCACATAGGCTTCCATACCGGTTTTTTTGACAAATTCAGCCATGGCCCGGGCTGCTGAGTCATGATCGACAAAGGTACCCATCCGCACCAGATGCCAGGTGACATTGTTGGCACGGGTCAGTTCCAGAATCCGGGCATCATAGCCAAGTGCGTGCAGCTTATTCAATTGATCCAGGGCATTTTTCCGGACCTGGTACGCCCCGGTCTGAATTTCGAATTCAGGCTCCCGTGTTTTATTTTCGGACATTTTTTCTTCTATTTTTTCTTCAGGCGCCCCTGCCGTTGATTCCGTCACGGCCTGTTCAGCTGTTTGCTCTGTGGGGACCGAAGTTTCAGTCGGTTCCGGAGTTTGTTCTGCCGGAGAAGAGGCTTCTCCCGGCTCCTGAACTTTCCCGGTCAAGGATGTGGCCTCTGCCCTCTCCGGAGTATCGGTTTCCACCGTCTCCCGGGGTTCCGGGGCCGGGCCTAATTTTTCCAGCTGCGCTTTGGCATACGCCGCTTCAGGATCCACTTCCACGGCTTTTTCATAGGCGGACCGGGCTGCCTCGATATCTTCAAGTTCCATATACAGATCCCCTTTCAGGCAATGGGCCAGATAAAAATCCGGTACCAGTGTCAGGGTCTGTGCAATATCATCCAGGCTTTTGTCATATTCCTTGAGTTCGGCCCAGCAGATGGCCCGGTTGAAATACGCATAATGGCTGCCCGGGGAAAGTTCGATTTCACTGTTATAATTGGCAATGGCTTTTTCGTATTCGCCTTTATAGTACCAGGCCACCCCCAGGTTGCTGTGCAGGCCTTTCAAGTCCGGCATCATCTGTTTCGTCTTTTCGAAATCATGAATAGCGGAATCATACTGAGACAGTTTCATATATGCCACGCCCCGGTTTTTATAGGCATCCGGGTTGTCGGGATTCAATTCGATCAGCTCAGTGAACACGGTGATGGCAGCCTCGTATCGCTGTTGCTTTAAGTGGTCGACCCCTGTGTCAAACAATTGTTTTTCCTGGGACGCAAACACGGTGGCGCTCAAAACGCTCAAAACTAAGACAAACAAACAAACCGGTAAGATGCGGTGTCGTATCATGACTCTCCAGACATTCTCAAGATTCAAAAATATGATTTATCCTAAAAAAAAATCTTAGTAAACACAAGACAAATCACCTTTTTACCCGAACTTGTCATGACAGGGTCCGGTCATGAATCAATCATGATGGGTGTCAACGATTTTTTGGATTTCCGGCTCTAAAGACAGAAATACCTCCACCAGCTCGGGATCGAAAAACACACCGCTGCCTTTTTTAATTTCCGCCAGGGCGTCTTCCACGGGCCACGGATCTTTATAGGGCCGTCTGGAAATCAGGGCATCAAACACATCGCAAATACAGGTGATTCTGCCGACCAGAGGGATGTCTTTGCCTTTGAGATGCTGGTGGTATCCGGTGCCGTCCCATTTTTCATGATGGGTCATGGCAATGATCCGGGCCACATCCAGCAGCTGGGATGTGCCACCGGACAGCAGCTCTTCACCGATGCGGGTATGGGACCGCATGGATTCCCATTCCCGGGTGTCCAGTTTTCCAGGTTTGAGCAGGATGTTGTCGGAAATACCGATCTTTCCCACATCATGCATGGTGGATGCCAGGTCCAGCCGGTCATATTCTTCCCGGGAAAGTCCCAGGGCCTTGCCCATGAGCCGGCAGTATTTGCTCATGCGGTTGATATGGGTGCCCGTGTCCTGGTCCCGGTATTCTGCCGCCTTTCCCAGGCGGTTGATCACTTCGATCTGGGCTTTTCGCAGTTCTTTGGTGCGTTCCCGGACCATCTCTTCCAGAATGGCATTTTGATTTTTCAACGCTTCCCCGGCCAGTTTCAGGGTCAGATGGGTTTTGACCCGGGCTTTGACTTCGGTGATATCAAACGGTTTGGTGATATAATCCACGGCACCCACATCAAACCCCTTGGTTTTATGGGTCAGATCATCCATGGCCGTGATAAAGATGATGGGAATGTCCCGGGTTCGGGGATCAGCTTTGAGCCGGTGGCACACGTCAAATCCATCCGTGCCGGGCATGACGATGTCCAGCAGAATCAAATCCGGCAGGTTTTGTTTTGCAAACCGGACCGCATCTTCACCACTGAGACTGACCCCCAGTTTATACTGATCTTTCAAGGCGTTCACCAGCACATCCACATTGGATTTGGTATCATCCACCAGCAGAATCATACAATCATTGATCATTTTCATGAATCTCACTTCCCTGTTCATTTCCAGCCACCTGTTTTTTCCATGAGCCGTGTCATATATTTTTTCGCATCCTCAAACTGATAGTTTTTCACCGCCGCTGTCACATGTGTCATCTCATTTTTCCATGAGTCATGAATATGGGGCGCTATTTTTTGAACCAGGGTCTCCGAAACAACCGGGTCACATCGTTCAAGGCTGTCCATCAAAGACCGGGCCAGGTCTTTGATTTCATCAACCGGGACATCGGTGGACAAAGAAGACGTATCGGTTTTCTCCCCTTTTTTACCGGCGTTGATCTGTGCACAAAATTGTTTGGCAGACCGGCACACGGTTTCATAGGCCGACTGGACCTGCCCCAGCAGGGACTGAGCATCCTGACCGTTTTTTTGCCGGCATGCCTGCTCCAACGCTTTCACGGACTCAAACAGCGCCATGGCAGACACATTGCCGGACGCACCTTTGAGCGAATGGCTCAAATCCGCTGCGGTTTTGAAATCGGATCCGTTGATCAACGCGAGCATTTCCTGCTGAAACCCGGCGTAGGTGTCACAGAAATCAGACAAAATCTCCGCATAAACAGGCGCTGCCCCCCCCAGCCGTTCCAGGCCGTCCTCGATATCCAGGCCCGGCAGGTTTTTTGTATCCGCCTCTGGCGGGGCAGGTGGTTGTTTCCTTGGCAAAACCGATTCAGGAACCGAAAATGGGTGACCCGGACCGATCTGTTTTTTCAGTGCCGTGAACAGCACATTTCTGCTGATGGGTTTGAGAACGTAATCATTGATCCCTGCTTCCAGACAGGCTTTCCAGTTGTCTGCCTTGGCATGGGCGCTCATGGCGATGATGGGCAGCCGGGTTTTGGAAAACTGCTGCCGGATGATGCGGGACGCTTCAATTCCGTCCAGATGCGGCATCTGTATGTCGATCAGCACGGCGGCATAATCGTTTTTCTGCACCTTTTCAATGGCTTCAAGACCATTATTGGCTGTATCCACGGCCACGCCCGCGATGCGGAGCATTTCCGAGCCGATTTTACGATTGATGGCATTGTCTTCCACCAGAAGAATCCGGGTGTTTGAAAAAGTGACGTCTTTTTTTTCTGCCGGCAGGGGATTTGGCCGGGTCCGGTGGGTATTGCTGAATGTGTTTTGCAACACATCCTTTAAAATCGAATGTTTCACGGGTTTGGTCATGGACCGGATGAACCCCAAGTCCCTGGATCGGTTCACATCATCATTTTTGCCCATCCGGGTCAGGGCGATGGACAGATCCACGGATTCGACCATGGTTTTCACGTCCTTGAAAACAGCCGGATCTTCAAGATCCGTCACCCCCATATCCATTAATACCAGATGAAATGAAGTGGAACGGTGCGGTGCAGAAAACAGATCCACGGCCTGGGAAGCCGTCGCGCAGGCCGTGACATCCCCCCCCCATGATTCAAGCAGTTGAACCAGGGCCTGCCGGCCGGACCGGTTTTCCACAACAACCAGGGCTGAATACGATTCAAATTCCGCGGATGTCTGTGTCCGGTCTTTCCGGGAAGGCATCTCATGTTTGAACGGGACGTTAAAGTAAAAGGTGCTGCCCTGCCCCGGCTGGCTGTCCACGCCGATGGTACCGTTCATCATTTCAACGATCTGGCGGCAGATGGCCAGCCCCAGACCGGTTCCCCCATATTCCCGGGTTTTGGCGTCGTTGACCTGGGTAAAGGATTCAAACAGATGATCAAAATGTTCCGGCGCAATCCCGATACCCGTGTCCGTCACCCGGAAACCCAGTTCGATCACGGCATTTTCACAACGAATCGGTTCCACCCGAATGATGATTTCCCCGTGCCGGGTAAATTTCAACGCATTGGAGATCAGGTTGATGAGTATCTGACGCAGCCGCATGGGATCCGCCATCACCTGTTCAGGCACATCCGGATCAATATCCACGATCAGTTCCAGGTTCTTCCGGGTGATCATTTCCAGAAAAATATCCGACACATCTTCCACCACATCCCGGACATGAAAGGGGACTTCCTGGAACTCCAGTTTTCCGGCTTCGATTTTTGAAAAATCAAGAATATCGTTGATCAGCCCCAGCAGAGAAAAAGCGGAACTCCGGATGATTTCCAGGTATTCGGTCTGCTGCCGGGAAAGATCATCCGCCATGATCAGATCACAGGTACCCACAATCCCGTTCATGGGATTCCGGATCTCATGACTGATGACCGCTAAAAATTCACTTTTGGCCTTGTTGGCTTTTTCCGCTTCTTTTCTGGCGGCTTCCACCTGTTTAATGGCACCGGACAGCCGGGCCGCGTTTTCTTCCTGAATTTTTTTGGCCAAATTCAGGGCCCGGGCTTTTTCCCTGAGCATCTGCTGGGCTTTTTTCAACGCCTCTTCCGCTTCCATCTCCTTGGTCACCAGGGTGAGACACCCGGATGAGACATGAATCCGGTCTTGTTTGAATGCCGTGACCGTGGCCTGATCCTTAAGCCATACCACGTCACCGTCGGCAAGCTGCACTTTGTATATGGCTTCCACCTGCCCTTTTTTTTCACCCTGTTTTCGAAGCCCTTTTCGGGAACCTGTCAACTCGGACTGCCTCAATCGCTGCTGCTGGATCTGATGATGATTGTCATCCTGGTAATCATAAACCCGCCGTTCCACAATCCGGTTCCGGAAGACATCTGCCAGATCCGGTATCAAACACCCCATCAGATCGCTGAACCGTGTGCCGGCGAACTCGTACCACATGGCATTTTCCTGCTCCTGCCAGGCGGACAGATAAGGGATGACCGGTGTCAGGGTCTTTTCAAAGGCGACCAGCCGGCTGATATTTTCTTTGACATGCGCTTTCAGGGCCTGGCTGTAGCTGCCATGCAATATTTTTCCAGGATAATCCTTGTTCTCCATCAGTGTTTTTTCTTTCTTTTTATCAGAATCCCCGGTCAGGTATCCGCATTCAGGTCCGACTCAAATGTGTTTTGATCTTTTTTTTGATGTCACGGCTCTTGAACGGTTTGGTAATATAATCGGCACCACCGCATTTAAAACATTTTTTTTCATGATCCGGTTTGTCCACGGCGGAAATAAAAATCACCGGAATATCCCGGGTGTCTGGATCTGACTTCAATTTCCGGCAAACATCGAACCCATCCATCTTCGGCATGATAATATCCAGAAGGATCAAATCCGGGTGTTGGGTTCTGGCAAACTGAATCGCATCCTTGCCGTTGAGACTGACCCCGATCTTGTAATCTGACTTCAGGACCTGAACCAGTACATCAATATTGGTCTTGGTGTCATCCACGATCAAAACGGTTTTCATATCAGGTTCCCCCCGGGGTCCGCCGGCAAAATGATCAATATCTTTGTGCCGGAATTTTTCTTTGAATGAACCGCCATTTCCCCGCCATGTCCGGCAATGATCGCCCGGCTTATCGCAAGGCTTAAGCCCACCCCTTTTTTCATATCCTTTGGTTTTAAGGAAAAATAGGGAAGGCACACCTGATCAAGGTATGGGTCGTCAATGCCGCACCCATTGTCCTCAATGACAACCTGGACATAATGACCGGAATCCAGCCGGGTTTCAGAAACAGGGCGTTTTTCAACCGGTGTGCCTTCAATGGATATGTTTTGCAGGGTCACCTCGATCCTTCCGTCATTTGTCTGTACCACAGCCTCGCAGGCATTGATGATGACATGCTCAAGGGCCCGGGCCATCAACCGGGTATCCACCCGGCACGGCCACACCCCTCGGGGTATTTCCACCCGGCAGGGGATATCGCTGCCTTGCATCAGGGACCGGACCACCCGGGCAACCACCCGGGTGAGCAGGGAATTTTTTTCCACGGCCTTGTCTTCCCCGGACAAATAGAAAATATCCCGGTTCAGGGCCAAAGCACGGCGGCTGATTTTCAGGGCATTGGCCAGAAACCGCTGCCGTTCCCGGGCGCTTGCCGTTGTCGTGGCCGACAGTTGAAGGTAATCGGCAATACCGTTCAGCATGTTGTCCAGATCATGGGAAACACCTGTTGCGAATGTCTGAATCACCTGCTGTTCTCTGGATTCCATCCGGCGTTCCAGAACTGTCATGCCGGCAGATATGTCTGCGGTAAATCCGTCAACCCGATCGCAGCCATCCGTTTGTTTCCCATAAGGGGTGCCGGATTTTTCCACAAGCCAGACAAACCGGTTGTCCCGGCATTTAAACCGATAAACGATATCCAACGGCACATGATTTTGAAACAGCTGTTTATATGCGTTTCTCACCTTTTCTTCATCCGAAAAATGGACCCGGTCCAGCCATCCGCTTTTGCCCATTTCCTGAATGTGCTTGACGGAAAAACCGGTCAGCCGCGCCACAGCCGGGCTGATATTGGCAAAATCACCATTGGCATCCAGGGTCCACCCGACAATGCCCGGCACAGTTTCAACCCGGCGGTTGGAAAATCGCTCCTGCCCCGCCGAAGCCAGGGTCCGGGTCAGGGCATTATTCAGAACCGTTTCGATGATTTTTAAAAGCCTGGCAGGATCCGCCGGTTTTCTGACCACCGTATCTGCCCCCACTTTCAGGGCCTGCTGTCTGATTTGTTTTCCATCCTGGGCCGAGGAATAGAAAATAAAAGGGATATGCTTGAGTTTTTCATCCAGTTGACATAACCTGCAGAACTGAAATCCATCCATTTCAGGCATCTGGATATCAGAGATAATCAGGTCACACAAATGTTTTTGAAGCAGGCCCAACGCTTTTCCGGCACTCATGGCAGACAGGACGGCATACCCGTTTCGGGTCAGCAACACCTCAAGGACTTTGAGATTGACCTTGATGTCATCGACAATGAGTATCGTTTTCATTATATCCTGACCGGGTGTTCAAAAAATCGGCCCGCCATCCAAATTTCACGAAAGGCATATCTGCTGTTCAATCCCTGTTTCGCAACGCAGGCATGCCACAAAGCAGACATACCATATTCAATGAAAAACACTACCAAAAAAAACGGAACAAAGTCAAACGATAAATCAGGCGGAAAAAGGGGGTGCGCTCACTTTCGGGTGCCCCATATTTGCCGCAGGATTCGCTTTCTGACCGATCTCACCCAGATCCACCATCAAAAAAAAAGAAAAACTTCGTTGCGCTTGACTGGTCAAGCAGATAGAATCCTGAAAATCGGATAAAGCGCACACCTTAAATAAAAAAAACAACACTAAACGCTCTAATTGTTTGAAAAGCCAT
>JAIPDL010000017.1 GCA_021737695.1 Desulfotignum sp.
GAATTTTATCCCATCACTGAAGATCCCCGGGGCACCTATGTATTCAATTCCAAAGACCTGTGTATGATCCAGCATCTGCCGGAACTGATTCAAACCGGGGTCACATCCCTTAAAATCGAAGGCCGCATGAAAGGGATCCATTATCTGGCAACAGTGGTCAAAACCTACCGGGATGCCATAGATACCTTTGTGGCTGATCCTGAAAACTATACCACCAACCCCCAGTGGCTGGAGGATCTTTCCCTGGTGTATCACCGGGAATTCGGAACCGGATTCTATTTAGGGGAACCCGGAGCGGTTGCGCCCAATTACGCGGATATACACCAGGGCCAGATTCACCGATTCATTGGAAAAATACTGACATGTCAGGATCACAATCATCATCTGGTGGAAATCCGGAACAAAATTCGCCGCACGGATTCGGTGGCTGTGCTGTCACCCGGCGTACCCATCAGAAACAGTGACATTTCAGGTTTATATGATCCCGATGGCAACCCCATTGATCAGGCGCAACCCAATACAAAAGCCATCCTGAAACTGGCACATCGTTTTTCCAAACATGATATCATATGCAAAGTCTGATGATCATCCATATACAAGGTCAAAACAAATGATTCGAAAAGCCGTACTGGATGATGTGAACACCATCCATGCATTACTTCAGTTCTATAACAAACGGGGAGAACTTCTGGCCCGGCCGCTGAGCAAACTCTACGATCACCTGCGTGATTTCTGGGTGTATGAGGATCCATCTTCTCATCAGGTAACAGGGTGCTGTGCCCTTCAGTTCTGCTGGGAAAATCTGGCGGAAATCCGGTCTTTGGCTGTTGCTTTGGAACACACGGGCCAGGGTATCGGCACCATGCTTACGGAACGGGCCATTCAGGAAGCGTTTTATTTTAAAGTCCGGGATCTGTTCACCCTGACGTATCGACCCAGCTTTTTTCAGCAGTTCGGATTCACCGTAATTGATAAAAATGACCTGCCCGTGAAAATCTGGGCAGACTGTATCGGGTGTGTCAATTTTCCCAATTGTGATGAAACCGCCATGCTCAAAAAACTTGATACGCCTCGATTGTGATTATCTTCTGTCAATCCGTGGCATAGATCATCTTATAAGGAATTGGTGCCCGATGCAGTACGGCAGGTTTGGGCCAGATATGCTCCTCTGCCACGGTGAGCCAGTTGGCATCCGGCTTGACTTCCCGCAAACGCCCTCCCTCGGAGGGCAGGGCATGGGAGGTATAGTCGTACCGGACATTCAGGATACACACCACGTTTTTCCGCTGGCGGGCTACCACATAATTTTTGGTAAAACTGTTCCGGGACATTCCCCCCAATTCCGCCAGAGATTTGACCCGATCATCGGCAATCTCAACCAGCACGGCTTTGGACACCCCTTTTTCATCCATGCGCAACAGGCCCCGGGATTCACTGGACGCCACATACACGGTGGTAATACCGTCAAACTGCCTGAAATACTGGGCCGCCACCGCAGCAGCCGTCCGCCGGCCGCCGGCCATCACCGGAACCCCGTAATATTCGAACAGTTTTTTTTGAAGATCTTCCGCATATTTATCCCCTTTTTCATACAGATCCTTGGAGATATACCGTAAATATTTGGCCAGATCTTCCGATGCGTCGGCAATGGGCCAGTCCACCCGCACATGGAAATGGGTCAATGCGTACTGGATCCGGGTCTGACGGGAACGCTGGATCAGAAGGGCATAATCCACAGGTAACAGGGACCTGAGCAGGGCAAAAAACTGATCGGTTTCAAAATATTTGATGTTGCGATTAAAATTCTCCACATTGGGGAAATATTTGTGATGCAGCAGATTGGTTTTGGTGGTTTTGTTGGCATCAAAATAACGGATATATTTTTTATGCCTGTCGTCAATGGCATCTTCACAGAAGATGATCAGAAAAGAATTCTGGGCCTCAAATTCCGTGGAAGGTATTCTGGCCCTGGGTTTTAGTTCCCGCAGTTCCACAAACGGATACGGGATTTTCATGCGTAAAAAATTATTGTACGAGCCCACCAGGGAATAACCGATGACAAACTGATCCAGTTCGTCTCTGAGTACCTCATAATAGGACCTTCTCAAACGGTCTTCCCTGCTCAGACATTCCCGTTTTTTGCAGAACTCAATCATTTCCCCCCTTTTTTTTGGGTCTGAAATTTTATCCCAAAGCCACGACGCCCGGCAACGGCTTTCCCTCCATCAAATGTAAAAATGCGCCCCCGCCCGTGGATACATAAGACACCTGATCAAATACGTTGCATTGTCTGGCAGCCAGACCGGTATCACCGCCGCCCACAAAACTGAAGGCATCGGCATCGGCAATGCCCCGGGCAACGGCGCAGGTCCCGGCCATGAACCCAGGCATTTCAAACACACCCATGGGACCGTTCCATACAATGGTTTTTGCACCGGCAAGGTTCCGCATAAAGGTTTCAGCGGTTTTCGGCCCGATATCCATGACCATCCATCCATCGGGCACTGCATCCAGTGCCACTGTTTTTTTCTGAGCGGTTTGTGCAAATGAATCCGCCACCACCAGATCCTCGGGCAGGTGGACGGCAATCTTTTTTTCTTGGGCTTTGTGAAGAATTCTGGCTGCTGTATCCTTCAAATCCGGTTCTATCAGAGATGCCTTGGTGTCAATTCCCTGACTGAACAAAAAAGTGTTGGCCATGGCACCGCCAATGATCATCTGATCCACTGTGTTGAGCATATTCTCCAACGCTGCCAGCTTGCTGGATACTTTGGCGCCCCCGATCACCGCCACCAAGGGTCTTTTGGGATTTTCAAACGCATCCGCATATGCATTCATTTCTCGTTCCAGCAGAAACCCGGCCCCTGCCTCGGGCACATGGGCCACCATGCCGGTAACCGACGCCTGTTCCCGATGGGATACGGCAAAGGCGTTGTTTACATACACATCACACAAACCAGCCAGTTTTCGAGCGAATCCGGGATCATTGGATTTTTCCTCTTTATGAAATCTCAAATTTTCCAGCAGCAGGATATCCCCATTTTTCATGGCCGTCACCTGATCGGTCACCGGGGATCCGATGCAATCGGACGCAAACATCACTTTTTTCTTTAAAAGTGCGGACAGATGTTCGGCCACCGGGGCCAGGCTGAACTTTTTTTCATATCCGCTCTTGGGCCGTCCCAGATGGGAGGCCAGAATTATTTTTGCCTGCTGGTCCTGAAGATACGCAATCAAATCCAGTGTCTGCCGTATTCGATTATCATCGGTGATCTTTCCCTGTTCATCCATGGGCAGATTATAATCCACCCGGACAAATACCCGCTTGCCTGCCATATCAATTTCTTGAACCGATCTCATTCAATCCTCCTTTTTTGCCTTGGCATGAATGCGCCGGTGCACCTGTTTTTTCCTGGACCAGCGTTCAAAAAAATTCATAATGCCCGCTTGTTCGCTGCGATCAATCAATTCTTCTTCCACTCTGGCCCCGTGTTTGGTGGCCATGGCCTGCTTCAGACACCGGGTTTTGACCGGACAATGATAAAAACACGACTCTGGGGTCTGTCTCAACCCGTTTGTCTGCAGGGGAAATACTTTTTCAAGTTCGCCGAAACACGGCGGCAGGTTATCTTCTTCCATGGTCATCGGATGCGCTGAATTCCTTTTGAAACCGGGCCATCAGCCCCTGGGCCGCAAAGCTGTATACGCCCCGGCTGCCCACAATTAAATGTTCATGAACCGTAATTCCCACCATACCTAAGGCAAACACCAGTTTTCGAGTGATGTCTTTATCACTGGCTGAAGGGGTCACGTCCCCGGAAGGATGATTGTGGGCAAAAATCATTGCCGCAGACTGATGCTGAAGTGCTTTGATCACCACTTCCCGGGGATAGACTGCGCTGGCGCTCAAAGTCCCGGAAAACAGAATTTCCGATGCCAGGACCCGGTTTTTGGCATCCAGAAAAACACCCACAAAATGCTCCCGGCCTTTAAACCCGATGGTATGATTCAAATAATCCACCAGGTCTTCCGGATTGTTCACCACATCCCGCTCCACAACCTTTGTTTCCAGGTATCGGTCCGCCACCGCTTTGATCAGACGAATACCCATACTGTTGACCGGTCCGACTCCCGGAACCCGGGACAATTCATCCACATCCGCTTCCAGCACGGCCTGGAAACTTTTGAACTCTTTTAACAACGCCTTGGCCGCATCTTTACAATCCTTCATGGGCGTGTTCAAGGTCAACAGCAGCTCAATGACCTCATAATCGTGGAATCCGGCAAGTCCACCGGAAAGAAACCGCTCCCGCAGCCGTTTCCGATGCCCTGCGCCTTTATGGGTCGCTTTACTGAAGACTGTCTTCGTCGTCCGGCTGGATTTCTGAGTCAAGATCGTCTGTGTCTCCATTCTCGTCAAAAAGCCGGGCAATACCTATGAGTTTTTCACCGGCTCCCAGATTGATCAGCTTGACGCCCTGGGTATTGCGGGAAATGATGTTGATACCGCCGATGTCCGTGCGGATCAATATTCCTTTATCTGTCACCATCATGAGTTCATCTGTATCATCCACCAAAGCCAGGGAAACCATTTTACCGTTCCGTTTGGATGTCTTGATGGAAAACACACCCATGCCGCCGCGGTTCTGGGTTTTATACTCTGCCACGTCCGTGCGTTTGCCATATCCGTTTTCCGTGACTGTCAACAGGGTCTGCTGCCCGGCCAGGACTTCCATTCCTACCACCTGGGAATCCGGGGGAATCCGCATGCCCCGGACCCCCATGGATCCCCGGGCCGTAGCCCTGACATCGGATTCATGGAACCGGATCACCTTGCCGCCGTCCGATCCCAGAAACACGTTCATATTGCCGTCCGTGATTCGAGCTGCGATAAGCTCGTCTCCCGGGGCCAGCTTCACCCCGATCAGTCCGCCGGATCTGGGCCGGGAATAGGCCATGAGATCGGTTTTTTTCACCCGTCCCTTGCGGGTAGCCATGACCACATAGCAGTTTTCCACAAATTCATTCACTGTGAGCAGGGTGGCCAGGGTTTCTCCTTCTTCGAACTGCAGCAGGTTCACAATGGCCTTGCCCAGGCTGGACCGGCCGGCCATGGGCAGTTCATACACCTTGGCCTGGTACACCTTGCCGAAATTGGTGATAAACAAAACCGTGGCATGGGTGGAAGCCACAAACAGATGCTCCACAAAATCATCGATTTTGGTTCCCATGGCGGTCTTGCCTTTCCCCCCCCGGTGCTGACTGGCATAAAGGGTGACCGGATTGCGTTTGATATACCCGGACCGGGTCACGGTGACCACCATGTCCTCTTCAGCGATCAGGTCTTCAATGCTGATATCAGCCGTGCTTTCCACAATCTTTGTCCGGCGGTCATCCCCAAACTCGTCCACCAGTTCTGCGAGCTCATCCTTGATCAAGCCTTTGACCACCTGGTCACTGCCCAGAATCTCCCTGTACCAGGCAATATCCTTGAGCAGGGCATCATATTCCGTGATTATTTTTTCCTGTTCAAGCCCGGTAAGCCGCTGGAGCCGCATGTCTAAAATGGCCTGGGCCTGCACCGGTGTCAGGTCAAACGTGGTAATCAATCCGGTTTTGGCTTCCTCGGGGGACCGGGATGCCCGAATCAGGGCCACCACCTCATCCAGGTGATCCAGAGCGATTTTCAACCCTTCCAGAATATGGGCCCGTTCCTCCGCCTTTCTCAGATCAAACCGGGTGCGCCGGATGATGACATCCTTGCGGTGTTCGATGAAATGCACCAGAATATCCTTGAGGGTCAGCAGTTCCGGCCGATTGTTCACCACGGCCAGGAAAATGATGCCGAACGAGGTCTGAAGATTGGTGTGTTTGTACAACTGGTTGATCACCACTTCAGCGATCTGATCCCGCTTGAGTCCTATGGCAACGCGCATGCCCTGACGGTCGGATTCATCCCGCACAAACGAGGCCCCGGTGATGACTTTGTCCCGCATGAGTTCAGCAATTTTTTCCACCAGTTTGGCCTTGTTCACCTGGTAGGGCAGTTCGGTGATCACAATGGTTTCCTGACCGGTTTTCTTATTTTCTTCCACCTCCACCTTGGCCCGCAATGTGATAATCCCGCGCCCGCTGCTGTATGCCTCGTAAATCCCATGTGTTCCGTAAATATGTCCCCAGGTGGGGAAATCCGGACCCGGAATGTACTGCATCAAATCCTGAATACCCAAATCGGGATCATCGATCAACGCCTTGATACCATCCGCCACTTCCCGGATATTGTGAGGCGGAATGTTGGTGGTCATGCCCACGGCAATACCGGAGGATCCGTTCACCAGGAGCGCAGGAAACCGGGTGGGCAGCACGGCCGGTTCATCCAGGGTCTCATCATAGTTGGGAATAAAATCCACGGTTTCTTTTTCCAGATCCGCCAGCATCTGATGAGACAGCTTGCGCATCCGGATTTCCGTATAACGCATGGCTGCTGGTGAATCGCCGTCCACAGATCCGAAGTTACCCTGCCCGTCCACCAGCATATACCGCAATGAAAAATCCTGGGCCATGCGCACGATGGTGTCATACACTGCAGAATCCCCGTGGGGATGATATTTACCAATGACATCACCCACAATACGGGCGGATTTCTTGTACGGCTTGTTCCAGTCGTTACGCAACTGCTGCATGGCATACAGCACCCGCCGGTGCACGGGTTTCAGCCCGTCGCGCACATCCGGCAAGGCCCGGCCGATAATGACACTCATGGCATATTCGAGGTAGGATTGTTTCATCTCCTTCTCGATGCTGGTCAAATGGGTTTCTTTCTGGATCATCTGCTTTTTTACTCCGAAAATTGATTATTTTTTTTGTTTTGCCGGTTCAACCATGGATTGAAAACTGGAAAAATATATATCCGACAAGGTGAGGAACAAGGTCGCTATCAACGGTCCGTAAATAATGCCCATCAGGCCGTACACATTCAGACCGCCGATGATGGCAAAAAAAACGAGAAGCGGATGCATAGCCACCCGGTCTCCCACCAGTTTGGGCTTGTAAATGTATTCAACCCCCCAGGAAAGCATGCCATAAAACCCCAGTAAGCCGAACCCCGTGATCATTGAATTGTCAATCATATAAAACACAGCGGTGGGTACCAGAACAATTCCAATGCCCACAATGGGCAGAAACGCCATGAATCCCATGACCAGGCCCCAGAGAACCGGAGAGTTCAACCCCAGGAACCAGAACAGAACCCCGCCGGCAATCCCTTGAATCAATCCGCCCAGACCATTGACAATCAGCACTGCCCCGGCCATTTCATGAAATTGTGTAACCAATTTTTTGTCATGTTCATCCTGAAGCGGAGACAGGTCGTACAAATACTGAATCAGCCGCTTCCCATCCATGAACATGTAAAAAATAACGATCAGCATCAGGCAGAAATAAAACACCAGATTCAGCAGATTAGATGTGATGAACCGGGCCTGCTGAAACAGGGACAATCCCAGCATTTTCCCCAGTTCAGACACCGGGGCGAACAACTCCTGCCAGGAAACTGTTTTCTGGATCCCTGCCCGGGCCAGCAGATCATTGAGCCGTTCCAGGGCCCGGGTGTTTTCCAAAGTCTGGATCAACTGGTTTGAAAAGACAGCATCTCTGGCCATATTATATAATCCCAGGGCTTCTCTGGACAACACCCCCACAAAAAAGACCACTGGAATGAACACCACAAAAAAAATGATAATGCAGGTCAATACCGATGCCGCCCGCATGGATATTTTTTGGGCAAACACATTGACCATGGGTTGAAACACACCCGTGATCACCCCACCCAGAACAATGGTGGCTGTAAATGGTGCCAGCAGATTTCCCAGCAAAAGAATGGATGCACAGAACAGGGCCAGAAAAAAGAAAAACACCCCTCTTTGAAAAATGGTCTGTTCCAAGACACCACCCGTTGGGATATCAGCTGCTGAAAATGCCTAAGACCGCCATCACCAGAAGTATTTCAAAAATGACCACCTGAACAAAACTGTCAAAAAAATGGTAGACGATCCCTCCCCCGACAATTGCAGGGACCGCACTGTAAATGAGTATGCCCAGTTTTCTTGGTATATCCATGTGTGAACACATCCTTTCAGGTCATTATGGGGCTAAGACCGGTGCTGTCCAGCACCCGGCCATAACCCCATATAGATTCATCTGCAGAAGTTATTGGAAATAATTACCATTTTTGTAATTTCAAGTAAAGAAAAACTTATTTTTCAATGATCATGGCCATGCCCATGCCGCCACCGATACACATGGATATCAGGCCGGTCCCGTAACCTTTGCGTTTCATCTGGTGAATGGCGGTGACCATCTGTCTGGCACCGGTGCATCCAATGGGATGTCCGATGGAAATACCGGACCCCAGTTCATTGGGTGTTTCCACATCGATATTCAATTCCCGCATGCATCCGATGGCCTGGGCCGCAAACGCTTCGTTCAATTCGATCATATCAATGTCCTTGACAGTCATTCCGGTCTGTTTCAACACTTTTTTCACAGCCGGCACCGGTCCCAGCCCCATATACGCCGGATCCACGCCGCCGGATGCAAAGGCCTTGATTTTGGCCAGTTTTTCCAGGCCCAGTTCATCGGCTTTTTCTTCGGTCATGAGCAGCACAGCAGCAGCCGCATCATTGATGCCGGATGCATTGCCCGCAGTCACGCTTCCGTCTTTTTTAAATGCCGGCCGCAGTCTGGCCAATTTTTCCATGCTGGTCTCCATGGGCCGCTCATCCGTGTCCACCACAATATCCCCTTTGCGGGATGCAATGGTCACCGGCACGATTTCCTCTGCAAAGGTCCCATCCTGAATCGCTGCCATGGCCCGATTGTGACTCAGCAGGGCCAACTGGTCCTGATCTTCTCTGGAAATACCATATTTTTCTACGATATTTTCCGCAGTCAGCCCCATGTGGTACCCGTAAAAAATTTCATACAGCCCGTCAAACACCATCAAGTCATGGACCTGGCCCTGACCGGTCAGTTCCATGCGGTGTCCCCACCGGGCTTTCAACAATGCCATGGGCGCGTTGCTCATGCTTTCCTGCCCACCGGCCAGCACCACATCCGCACTGCCTGCCATGATAGCCTGGGCCCCCAGCGCAATGGCCTTCAGCCCGGAACCGCAGATCTTGTTGATGGTCATGGCCGGCGTGAACCGTGGCAGACCGGCATTGATCATGGCCTGTCTCGCCGTATTCTGTCCCTGGCCTGCCTGGAGCACATTACCCATGATCACCTCATCCACAAACAGTTCCTTGAGGCTCTCATCATAATCATATCCCTTTTTTTCAATATCGATCATGCCTTGATCTTTCAGGGATTCCGGGCCAAATGCCGCCTGTTCATCGGTCACACCCGGGCGCAGTCCTGCCCGCTTAAGCACTTCTTTCATGACACAGGTACCCAGATCCTTTACAGACACCGCTTTCAAAGAACCGCCAAAAGATCCTACCGGGGTCCTGACACCGCTGACTATCACCACGTTTTTCATTTAATACCTCCACGTTTATCAATTTTTATCAATTGGTTATGTAATCTGTCGGTGGCAGCGCACTGCACTGATTTGTTCAGACAACAGTTACATTTTAACTGCACATATCCATCCCAAGGTCCATAGCAGACAGACGCACAAAAAACAAGAGATTATGACGGTCTCGTGCAATTGACAAATATGTTTTTTTACGCAAAACTGTTTTATTTTTGCCATTGCTGAACAGTAATCAAGGATCTGAATGCATATGAATACACATGTGGTGGTGGCCGGATGGGGCCAGGTCACCCAACCCAAAGAGACAGAAAATCCTTTGGATCCGCCGGGTCTCATGATTCAGGCGGCACAACGGGCCGGACAAACCCTGACGGATCCGTCTGTGCTGTCCCGGCTGGACGGCATCATGGTGGTCCGACCATTGAGCGCCCACTGTCCGGATGCTCCGATTCAGGTAGCCCGGGCTCTGGGGGTAAAACCAGGGTTCCTGCATATCTCCAACATAGGGGGGAATTCCCCCCAGACCCTGATCAACCAGGCTGCCGACCTGATTGCGGAAAACCGGCTGGAACGGGTGCTGGTAGTGGGGGCGGAAGCCTATGTGAAACGGCATCCTGACACCCCAAAACCAGAAAGTGCCCTGCTCCAGGGCATCCCCGAAACGTATGCCAACGACGATGCCATCGGTGCCACACCTGTGGAAACCCTGCATGGTATCCAGCACCCCATGCAGGGGTTTCCCCTGTTTGAAACCGCCCTGTGGCAGGCCTCGGGCCTGCCACTGTCCGCCTATCTTGAAAAAATCGGAACCATGTGGTCTCAATTCAGCCGGACGGCGGCCGGCCATCCGTATGCCTGGGTCAGGACGTCTCGAACGTCCCATGAGATCATCACCCCGTCATTGAACAACCGGCCGGTCGCCTTCCCCTATACCAAATTCATGAACGCGTTCATCACCGTGGATCAGGCCGCAGCTGTGATTCTCATGTCGGAAAAAGCGGCCCGTGCCTGTAGTAAAAAAAACCATCAGCCGGTTTATTTTCTGGGGGGAGGATATGCCAGGGACCGCCAGCGTTTCATGGTGGAAAAAAGCGATTTTACTGTGAGTGTTCCATTGAAAACCGCTGTGGACAAAGCCCTGGAAAGGGCCGGACTGACCCTGGACCAGATGGATTGTTTTGATTTTTATTCCTGTTTCCCCTGTGCCGTGTCCATTGCCAAAAAAATGACCGGGGTGTCGGACAATGATCCCCGGCCTTTGACGCTCACCGGTGGGTTGGGTTTTTTCGGCGGTCCGGGCAACAATTACAATCTGCATGCCGTGGCCACCCTGGCGGAACAGATCGCTACCGGCCGATACCGCACCGGCCTGGTAACTGCCCTGGGATGGTTCATGTACAAACACGCCGCCGGCATCTACAGCAGCCGCCGGCCTGAAAAAAGCCTGGCAGGCACGGCAGCGGCCGACCATGAAAAGCCGCTGGCAGGATTTAATCCGGTACCTGTGGATGAAGCGCCTAGCGGCAAAGGGATCATAGAAACCTATACCATCGTGTATCGTCCGGACCACACCGCGGCCTACGGGGTCATCTACGGCCGGACCCGTCAGGGTCTGCGGTTTGTGGCCAGAACAGCCGATGATCCGGACCTGTTTGCGGCCCTGTCCGGCAAAAATATGGTGGGCCGTACCGTCCGCCTGACACACGACACCATTACAAAAATCACCACAGCGTATCTGTGAACTGAAAACAGATCAGTCTTTACCTGATTTTTTCGGATTGTCCCACAAAGCGATCCAGGCCGCCAGTCGCTGTTTGACCGTTTTCTCATACCCCCGGTCTGTGGGAAAATACAGGCGCTGTCCGTCCAAAGAATCCGGCAGATACGACTGAGGCGCATATCCGCCCTCATGATCATGGGCATATCGGTATCCGGTGCCGTATCCCATCTCTTTCATCAATTTTGTGACTGGATTGCGAATGTGCAGGGGCACGGGCCGATGTCCGGTTTTTTCCACCAGGTCGGTCACCTGTTTCTGGGCTGCATACACAGCATTGCTTTTAGGGGCTGTGGCCAGGTACACAGCCGCCTGGAAAAGGGATCCGTCTCCTTCGGGCCGGCCCAGCAGCCGAAAGGATTCCCCGGCATTCAAAGCCATGGTCAGCGCCCCGGGATCAGCCATGCCCACATCTTCAGTGGCAAACCGAACCATGCGCCGGATCAGGTAACAAGGGTCGTCACCGGCCGCCAGCATGCGCTGAAGCCAGTAGATGGCTGCATCCGGGTCACTGCCCCGCATGCTTTTGATGAACGCGGAAATCAGATTGAAGTGTTCTTCTCCGGCCTTGTCATACAGCAGCGCTTTTTTTCCCACCACGGTTTCCAGATCCGCCAGGGAAATGAACGATTTATCACTGAAATGAAACGCTGCCGCTTCCAGAGCGGTTAATGCCATGCGAGCATCCCCGTCCGCACTGTGTGCCAGAAACTGTAAGGCTTCCGTCTGAAACCGGTCCAAATCCCATCCCAGGCCATGGACCGGGTCTGTGACGGCCCGAACGAGAATAGCCTGGATATGTCTGGGTTCCAGACCCTTGAGGGCAAACACCCGGCACCGGGATACCAGGGCCGGGATCACTTCAAAGGAAGGGTTTTCCGTAGTAGCTCCCACCAGGGTGATCAGTCCGGTTTCCACGTGGTGTAAAAACGCATCCTGCTGGGCTTTGTTGAACCGGTGAATCTCGTCCACAAACAGCAGTGTCCGTTTTTTGAACAATGCCCGCTTTTCTCTGGCCGTGTCAATGATCTGCCGGACATCCTTCACCCCGGACAGTACAGCGGAAATCCGGACAAACTCACACCGGGTCTCATGGGCGATGATATTTGCCAGGGTGGTTTTTCCACAACCTGGGGGTCCCCACAGGATCATGGAAAACACCCGGTCGTCCTGGATGGACCGGGCCAGAAGACTGCCCGGAGCCATGAGGTGATCCTGGCCCTTGAGTTCAGATAAGCTTCTGGGCCGCATCCGGTCAGCCAGAGGCACTGTCCCGGCCAGGTCCTGGTCTGAATGGGCATCAAACAGATCCATCAGCCCCCCGTATTTCCATCCCGCTGCCGCTTTCTGCGGCTCTGTTCTTTGCGCTCTTTTTTCCGTTTGGTGATGATTCGCTCTTTTTTAAGGGCAATACGCTCATTTTCCCGGGTTTTACCGGAAAAATCCATCCGTCCGGTCTTTTCCCTGAAGTAAAGACGGATGGGCGTCAGATTCAGCGGAATCATCTGACGCAGCTGATTGACCAGATACCGTTCATAGGAAAAATGCACGGCCTTGGGATAATTAACAAAGCACACAAAACAAGGCGGCCGGGTGGCCACCTGGGTGGCATAAAAAAATTTGAGCCGTCTTCCTTTGTGCAAAGACGGCTCTTCTCTTTGTACCGCATCTGCGATGATCCGGTTCAAGGTCCCGGTATTAATCCGAAACCCGTATTCTTCATATACGTTGGCAGCCATATCCAGAATCCGGTGACACCGCTGACCGGTCAACGCGGAAACGGTCATGACCGGGGCATAGGACAAAAATTTGGCCATCTGCCGCAATTCTGAAATATAGGCTTTTTCCCCTTTTTCCTGTTTGTCCACTCGGTCCCATTTATTAAGCAGAAAAACAGCACCACATCCTTTTTTTTCTGCATACCCGGCAATGGTGATGTCCTGATCTGTGATCCCTTCGGCCGCATCGATGAGAATCAATGCCACATGACAGTTTTCCAGGCTTTTCAGGGATTTGAGAATGGAAAATTTTTCCAGCTTTTCTGTCACTTTTCCCTTGCGCCGGATACCGGCCGTATCCACCAACACAAACCGCCGTCCCTTATGACAGACTTCCAGCTCAATGGCATCCCGGGTGGTGCCTGCTTTTTCATTGACCACCACCCGGGGCGATCCAAACAGCTGATTGGCCAGACTGGATTTACCCACATTGGGTCGGCCCACAATGGCGATGCGAACAGTCTCATTATCTTCCATGTCCGATTCCACGGCATCGGGCAACCCGGCCACCAGATCATCCAGCAGATCCGCCACCCCGATGCCGTGTTCCGCGGAAACCGGGTAGAAAGACTCAATGCCCAAGTCATAAAAATCTCCCAGATCATCGAGCTGCCGCTGATTTTCAATTTTATTTACCACATAAAAAACCGGTTTTCCGGACTTGCGGAGCATGGCCGCCAGATCATGGTCAAACGGCGACAACCCGGCCCGGCCGTCTAAAATCAACACCAGGGCACTGGCCTGGGCCACGGCCACGGCCAGCTGATCTCTGATCTGGGCGGCAAAATAATCATCATCTTCGGTCAGAAATCCGCCGGTATCTATAACGGTAAAAGCCTTGTCATCCCACCGGGCTTCACCGTAATGCCGGTCCCGGGTGACGCCGGGCATATCATCCACCAGGGCCTGCCGGTCCCGGATCAGCCGGTTGAACAGCGTTGATTTGCCCACATTGGGCCGGCCCACCAGGGCCACCACGGGTTTCATATCCATCTCCTAAAAATGATTGAAAGTATATACAGATCGGTTTTAAACAGTATACACCATGTCATCCTAACGGGTCCAGGAAAACAGCCACGACCCGACAGCCAGGAACACAAGGCTCATGACCGCCAGTATCGCCATCTCCTGGGATACCTGGGACAGGGTGGCCCCGTCATTGATCACCTTTCTTGCAGCGGCAAGGAAATGGGTCAGGGGCAGGAATCCGGCCGCCTGCCGGATCCAGCCGGCTGTTCCTTCAATGGAAAACCAGACTTCCGACAGAAACATCATGGGCCAGCAGATAAAGTTGATGATTCCGTTGGTCAATTCCTCATTGGTTCCCCGGCAGGCCAGAATCAGACCAAAAGACACCAGGCACACGGTACCGAAAAGAAACACGATGGCGGCATCCACATACGACCCCTGCATCTGAAATGAAAATATCACATCACACCCGGCCCACACCACCATGGATGCGGCCATGGACACCACCACCCGGGAAATCAGCTGGGCGGACAGATATTCAAAGGCCGTGACCGGCGTGGCCTTTAACCGCTTGAGCACCCCGTTTCGACGGTACCTGACGATCACATATCCCACCCCGAAAAAAGCGGAAAACATGATGTTCATGCCCAGAATACCCGGGAACAGCCAGTCGATATACCGCACTAAAGTTCCGGGAACCGCCTGTTTGTAAACCCTTTTTTCAAAAAAAGCCTCCGGTACCAAGGCTGCTTTCACCAGTTTCTCTGCCAGTGCGCCCCGGGGAGAAGCATCCGATACCCAGTAGCGCACCTTGGAATCATTCTTTGATGGGACCGCTTCAGGATCTTTCACTTCACCGGACTGAACCAGAATATCGATTTTATGGTGCCGCAGCTTTTCCAGTGCCGGGTCAAGGTCTTTAAAGAAAACCAGTTGAATCGCCGGATCGGTTTTCAAGGCATCCGGAATCCGGATGGTTTCAAGGGCCGGCACCGGATCCGGCACCGGGAACAGCCCCATTTTGAACTGCTTTTTTGCATCCGGCCCAAAGGCAATACCGAATGCCGCCACCAGCAGAAACGGGAAAAGAATGTTCCACCCAAACCCGGCCCGGTCCCGTATGAATTCCAGACTGCGCGCCACAAACAATGCCCACATGCGTTTCAGGCTCATGACCTCAACCCTTCAGACGCTTACCGGTGAGTGCCAGAAAAACTGATTCCAGGTTCCGGGATTCCGGCGGCATGGATGCACAATGGGTTTTTACCAGATCTTTGGGAGCGCCCTGAGCGATAATTTTTCCCTCATCCATGATGGCAATATCATCGCACAAAACCCAGGCTTCTTCCATATAATGGGTGGTCAGAATGGTAGTTTTCCCTCTGGAGCGAATCCCTTTGATAATGTCCCACACATGCTGCCGGGCCTGGGGATCCAGGCCGGTGGAGGGTTCATCCAGAAACAGCAGGTCCGGATCATTGATCAGGGCCAGACTCAGCAGAAGCCGCTGACGCTGCCCCCCCGATATTTTGTTGCACCGCTGGTGCTTGATCTCTTTGAGCATGCACAGATCCATCACCGCTTCCACCGGCAGTGATTGGGCATAAAATGCCGCAAAGGTTCTCAGGGTTTCTTCCACGGTCAGAAACGCCATTAATTCGGTCTGCTGAAACTGTACCCCTACCTGCTGATTGAAAGACCGGTCCCGTTCTTTTCCTTTGAACAGAATCCGCCCCTGGTCGGGTTTCTGGATATTTTCCATAATCTCCACGGCCGTGGTTTTCCCGGCCCCGTTGGGGCCCAGCAGACCGAAACAGGTCCCGGCCGCAATGGCCAGGCTGATGCCGGCCACAGCCGGTCGGCCATTGTAGGATTTTTTCAGGGCATCCACCCGTATAATGGTCTGTTTTGGCACGATAGCACTGCTCCCTATGCGACTCTATAAAACAACCCGCTGCCATGATATTTCCTCACCAGTTCCGTGCCCATCCAGCAAAACCGGATCTGATGAGTCTTAACAAAAAAAGGCTTTCAGCACAATGCTGAAAGCCTTGATTATGTTTGGTGGCGTCCCCAAGGGGATTCGAACCCCTGTCGCCGGCGTGAAAGGCCGGTGTCCTGGACCGGGCTAGACGATGGGGACGCATCAAATTTTCTGGTATCGGGTGCTCGTTTATGGTGGGCCGTGCTGGGCTCGAACCAGCGACTCTCTGCTTAAAAGGCAGATACTCTGCCAACTGAGTTAACGGCCCGAGGGCACTTCCAAAAAACACAGGCGAATCTATATGTTTTTCCAGAAGTTGTCAACTCTTTTTTTTATTTTTTTCCAATTAACTGGTCTCTTGAATCTGATCGACAATGCTAAAAAATGCATCCACGACCTGGGAATCGAACTGAGTGCCTGAATTGTCACGAATTGTTTTGAGTACGCGGCTCATTTCCATTTCCTTTCTATAGGGACGATCCGATGCCATGGCATCAAAACAATCCGCCACAGACATAATCCGGGCCAGCTTGGGAATAGCCTCTCCTGCAAGTCCATCCGGATATCCTTTTCCATCAAACCGTTCATGGTGGTGTCGGATAATATCCACCTCCCGGTCCCACAATCCCAGATTGCTTATAATGTCAGCACCAATGGCAGGATGCGCCTTAATTTTTTCAAATTCATCATCCGTCAACCGACCGGGCTTGAGCAGAATATCATCCCGGATACCGATTTTACCGATATCATGCAGCATACCGGCAACATTGATCACATCCAGTTCTTCTTCACCGCATCCCATTTCCATGGCGATCATGCGGGCATATCTGGCCACCCGGGTGGAATGTCGGCGGGTATAAAAATCTCTGACTTCCAGGGCCGTAACAAATGCAAACAAGGTGGCAAACAGATTATCATAAATATTTTCATACAACGCGACATTTTCAATGGCACCCGCTGCTTTTTGGGTGATAAAACTCAGGTAATAGATATCTTTTTCTTTAAAAGTCCGGTCTTTGTCAAAAATGAATGCGGACGCCACGCCAAACACATTTTCCCGAATCTTCAACGGCACCACCATAACGGATTGAACCGCCGGATCCATCCGGCTGTTTTCAGCAGTATCCCGTATCAGCCGGGGAAGTGATCCCTTTGCCACACTTTCTTTAATATACATTTGAACAGGATCAGGGATATCGGATGCAAAATGATCGGGCACGTGTAAAACACCATTTTCAGGACAGGCACTGGCTACCTGAATCAGAGTCAACGCTTTTTCAGAAAAAATATGAAAAAACACCTTGTCTGCATGAAGTTCTTCCACACCCAATTGTACGACTTTGTTGAAAATATCATGACTGGAATCCGCCGACGAAAAGTCCTCCATGACCCGATTCAGGGTGTTGACCTCTTCCACCCGTTCCTCTAACTGCACATTCAACTCTTTGAGTCGTGTCTGGCGGGCCACCTCTTCCTTGAGGATCAGATTTTCCACAAACAGTTCACGCTCTCTGAGAATCCGCCGAAGTGTCAATTCCATCTGCTCAAGGTTCACTGGTTTGATGAGATAATCCACCACACCGTTTTTAAGGGTCTGAATGGTATTTTCCAAAGACGGATATCCAGTCATCACCACCACCGGCAGCGTGTTTTCGATCTGCCGTATTCGTTCGGCCAGTTCAAGACCATCCATCACCGGCATATTGATATCTGTAAAAATACAGGCGATCTGGGGCACCTCATTTATGATATCCAGAGCGTCGGCACCGTTTTCAGCCGTATAAACTTCATACCCCTTTCTCATAAAATACTCTTCGGTCACTTCCCGAATAGCCTCTTCATCATCCACCACCAAAAGCTTTATGGGGTTGTCGGTCATCGTCATATCCCATACCTGTCTGCAAATAAATTTTTATGATTTCACTTTGATCTTCTTCTTCAAATGTGTATAGGAAAGGATCTATTTAATCAACAAAAAAACAAAACAATCGTACAAACCGATCCAAAATGAATATAATTCTATATTATATCAAAATATAAATCATTTGTTCTTGACAAAGAAAAATATTAAAAATATTATTTCCCATATTTGATAAATTAGCTCTGTAAAATGGAATGACACCCATGGACAAAATTGATATACAGATTCTGCAGATTCTGCAGAAAAAAGCAAGAATTCCCAATGTCGAGGTGGCCAGAACCATCGGCATGGCGCCGTCCGCCGTGCTGGAACGTATCAAAAAACTGGAGGCATCCGGGGTGATTCAGGGATATGAGGTCCGACTCAATGCGGACATGTTTCATCGTGCCATGGTGGCGTTTATAGAAATCACTGTAACAGATCCAAGCGATTTTCCGGAAATCGGTGACGCCCTGGCCGCCATCGATCAGGTTCAAGAGGTTCATTATCTGGCCGGTCAGGACTGTCTGATGATCAAGCTCAGGGTCAAGGACAACAGAGAACTGGAATCCCTTTTGTTAACCCGGATCAACAACATTCAGGCCGTGTCATCCATCCGGACCCGTATTGCACTTTCCACTTTCAAAGAAAGTGCCAAAATCGCCATTGACATCACTTCTTGATCTTGATGCTTTTTGCCTGATTTAAGTTGCACAGCACCTCAATGTTCACAACCCAATTTATTTTTCAAGGAAATCAACCATGCCCATGTCAGACGCGTTTAAAAAAAAATTGTCCCGGATACTGCCGGACATTGCCGCAACGTTTGGCACCCCGTTTCATATTTATGATGAGACCGGAATCTGCAACACCTGCGACCGTCTCAACGCCGCATTCGCATCCCTGAAAGGATTCAGGGAATATTTTGCGGTCAAAGCTCTGCCGAATCCGTCGATCATGACGCTTCTCAAGCAAAAAGGATTCGGCTTTGACTGCAGTTCAGTTCCGGAACTGGTTCTGGCCAGGAAAATCGGATCCGCCGGCGAAGATATCATGTTCACTTCCAACAATACATGTACCGCTCAGTTTCAAACCGCCATGGACCACGGTGGATCTATTTTGAACCTGGATGATTTCTCGTTGATCCAAAAACTGCCCGGGGTTCCGGAACTGATCTGTTTCCGATACAATCCCGGACCTGAAAGATCCGGCAATCATATCATCGGCAACCCGGTGGAAGCCAAATACGGACTGACCCGGGACCAGCTTTACACCGCCTATGATACTGCCGACCGCATGGGCGTCAAACGGTTTGGCATTCATACCATGCTGGCATCCAATGAATTGAATCACACCTATATGATGGAGACCGCAGACATGCTTTTAAATGTCATTTCCGACCTTCATCAAAAATTGTCCATTCAATTTGAATTCATCAATATCGGCGGAGGGCTGGGCATTCCCTACGCGCCCAGCGACACCCCATTTGATCTGGCTGCCATGGCACAGGGCGTTACCCAATCTTTGGATCAATTCAAAAAAGCCACCGGCTGGGTCCCCAGACTGTATATGGAAAGCGGTCGTTTTATCACCGGCCCCCATGGCGCTCTGATCACCAAGGTCATCAACCACAAGCAGATTTACCGGAATTATGTGGGCGTGGATGCATCCATGTCCGCTTTGATGCGGCCGGGAATATACGGGGCCTACCACCATGTTCACATCCATGGGAAAGAACATCTGCCGGCAGTCGGGCCGGTGGATGTGGTGGGCGGATTGTGCGAGAATAACGATAAATTCGCGATTCAGCGGCCATTGCCTGAAACCTGTGAAGGTGATTTTGTGGTCATCCACGATACCGGGGCTCACGGCCAGTCCATGGGGTTCAATTACAACGGTCATTTACGTCCCAAAGAACTGATGCTGAAAAAAGACGGCAGTGTCGTTCTGATCCGCCGGGCTGAGACCATGGCCGATTATTTTGCCACCCTGGAATTTGAACCCCGTATCCTGCCGGCACCATGACCGGAAACAGGCACGGGTTATCAATTCAGAATAAGGAGAGATCATGACCCACTGTATGGTTCTTGTTACCTGTAAAGACGAGACTGAGGCCCGTTCACTGGCATCCAGGATCGTGCATGACAAACTGGCGGCCGACCCGACTAATCCGGAATTTTCTTTGACACCCATGCGCTGGCCGCCTTTGGATCCGTATCTGTCACCCGGGCCTTTGCCAGGGAATAAAC
Organism: Desulfotignum sp.; assembly: GCA_021737695.1. Classification (GTDB taxonomy): domain Bacteria; phylum Desulfobacterota; class Desulfobacteria; order Desulfobacterales; family Desulfobacteraceae; genus Desulfotignum. The sequence goes on from JAIPDL010000017.1 coordinate 20,196, forward strand.
CAGGGCCTTGTCCCGGTCCTTTTGAGCCACCGCACACCAGAGCAGGCCGGACAGTGCGCCCACGCCTTTGTCATTGAAGGTCCGGGCGGTTTCAAAACATGATTCCGCCCGGACGATCTCCTGATTTTTATACAATGCCCATCCCAGAAGGTCATGGGCCAGATAAGAACGGGGTGATACCTCCACAGCCCGGTCAAACCAGGTCAAATCGATCAGATCCCCGGCACTGTCCGTTTGGGATAGATAATTCAGATACAGAGTTTCCAGCCCCCGGCCCAGGCAGTCCAGCCCTTCCGGGGTGATCCACTCCGGCCAGAAAACAGTGTCGGTCCGGGGAAATGCGAGACCGGCGTTACCAAGCCATTGTTGAAACCGATGCCTGAAATCCACTATCCCGTCATCTAAAGACACCGGCAAAGTGATGTTATAATCCGGCCCCTGAATATCATGAAGGACCATGCGGATCTGCAATATCTCATCTTCGTGTGAATATCCCCCGGTCAACCAGTACCGGACATTTTCCTGTTTCCCTAATGCCTGAATATCGGGCAAAGGGGGAGTGCCCCGGCAATATGCCGTGAAGGCTGTTTCATCCTGAAATATTTTTTTCACCCGCCATCCGAACCAGCACTCCGTCAGTTCAGGATGAACCCCGAAAAGGTTTCCCAGCAAAAAATGAATCCCCAAACCCGCACCATCAAAAGACCCGCTTGAATCGGGCACCAGCGGCATGACAATGAGCCGTGGCTTTTGAACCTTGTTCATCATAATTTTCCTTTCATCAATTGATCCAACTGAATCCCATGACATGAAAAAACAGCAACTTCCTGGTAGTGATTCCCTGGTGATCCTTATTTTTTCTGTACTTTGCCCCAAAAGTATTTCATAATGACAGGCGTTGAGTCCAACGCTTTTTTACAGGAGAAAAAAATTCATGAATCTCAGGGATGTCTGCCCGAAAAAACTCCTCACACCGGAAGAAAGTGTCAAAAAAATAAAAAACGGGAGTCGGGTATTTATCGGGACAGGCTGTGGAGAACCCCAGCAACTGATCAAAGCCATGGTGGAAAACCAGAGCGCCCAGGATATCATCGTGTACCAGATGCTGTCATCCTCTCTGTCAAAATATATTCATGATAAAAGATTTCTATCCCGGTTTTCCATCAAATTGTTTTTCATTTCCGTACTCATGCGCCAGTCTGCATTTGAAGGAAAAATCGATTATATCCCGGTGTATCTGTCCCAGATTCCCAAAATTTTCGAACACCGGGAAATCGGCCTGGATGTGGCCCTGATCCAGGTATGCCCGCCGGACAAACACGGGTATTGCTCTCTTGGCATATCCGTGGATATCACGCTGTCGGGAATGAAAAATGCCGACCTGGTCATCGCCCAGGTCAACCCGCAGATGCCCCGGACCTGGGGGGATTCCGTGGTACACATCGATGAAATCGATTTTCTGGTGGAATATGATGAACCCATACTGGAATCTTTGGCCACCCAGAAAAACCAGAAGGTCATCGAACGTATCGGGCATTATGTCAATATGCTGGTGGATGATGGTGCCACACTCCAGATTGGTTTCGGGCATCTGCCCGATGCAGTGATGCCGTATCTGGCCGACAAAAAAGATCTGGGCATCCACACCCAGGTCATCACCGACGGGCTGCTGCCGTTGTTTCATAAAAAAGTGATCACCAACCGGAAAAAAAACTATCTGCCGGATCGGGTGGTTGCCTCGTTGTGCATGGGATCCAAAGTCTTATACGATTATGTGGACAACAACCCCATGTTTTATTTCAAATCATCGGAATTTGTCAATGATCCCAATGTGATCGCCAAAAACGACCGGCTCATCTCCATCAGTTCGGCCCTGGAAGTGGATCTGACTGGTCAGGTGTGTACAGACTCCAAGGGATACCTGTTTTACAGCGGTATCGGAGACCAGGTGGATTTTATCCGGGGATCGGCCATGTCCGAGGGCGGATTTTCAATTATTATTATCCCGTCCACAGCTCAGAATGATACGGTGTCCCGTATCGTGCCCCATTTAAGTGAAGGTGCCGGCGTGGCCACCACCCGGGGCGACATCGATATCATTGTCACGGAATACGGCATCGCGGAAATGCGGCGGAAAAGCATTTACCAGCGGGTCATGGAGCTGGCCCAGATCGCCCATCCCAAATTCAGAAAAGAGTTGATTGAAGAAGCCAAGAAACGCCATTATATCTTTCCGGATCAGGTGCCGCCCACCAGCCAGGACCTGATGTTTCTGGATTCCTATCATTATTCTTTGAAACTGGACAACGGCAAGGATATCAATTTCCGTCCTCTGCTGCCCTCCGATGAATTCGAATCCCGGCATTTTTACTATTCGTTACAGGAAGACTCCATTTATTACCGGTTTTTCAACAAACGCAAAGTGTTTTCCAGGGAAATGCTCCAGCAGCAATGGGCTGAGGTAGATTATCGAAGAAACATGACGTTGATCGGGGTCATGCAGGCCGGGCAGCGCAAACAGATCGTGGCCATCGGTTCCTATGCCGAAGCCACGGAAAATGCCGCAGAGGTCGCTTTTCTGGTCAAAGAAAACCTCCACGGCATGGGCATTGCCTCTTTTCTCCTGAAAACTCTGGAAAAAATTGCCAAAGAAAACAATTACACCCGGTTCATTGCCACGGTACTTGCGGAAAACCGTAAAATGCTCAAAGTATTTCAAAAAAGGTATCCCCACGCCAAATTCATTCGTTCCGGCAGTGGAGAGATCGAAGTGGAAATGCCCTTTGAGTAAAACAGATCCCTATTTCCTGTTTTTGGAACTCAACTCTGGAAAATCCCAGTAAAAGTATTCCTTGAAATGACCGGACCCGGCCGGGTCCGATTTGGAAGCGGTCATTTCCCGCAGCTCAATGCGCCGGATCTTTCCGGAGATGGTTTTGGGCACTTCCGTCACAAACTCGATGATTCTGGGGATCTTGAATTTTGCCAGAATATTTGTGGTATGCTTGAACAGCTCCAGGGCAAGCTCCCGGTTTCCCTCAATGCCTGAATTTAGAATCACATATGCCTTGACAAGCTGATATCTCTGGGGATCCGGAGCCCCCACCACCGCAGCTTCCGCCACGGCCGGATGCTCGATCAGGGCGCTTTCCACCTCAAAGGGACCGATACGGAAATCCGAGGATTTAATCACGTCATCAGCCCTTCCCACAAACCACCAGTACCCATCCGCATCAAACGAAGCCCGGTCTCCGGTGTAATAAAAATGATCCACAAACACGGAACTCATTTTCTCGGGATTTCCGATATATTCAGAAAACAGGCCGATGCCCCGCCACCGGTTCAGCTTGACGACGATATGCCCCACCGTATCCGGGGTGGTGATCTCGTTGCCTTCATCATCGGCCAGGGCCACATCATACATGAAAGACGGGATTCCGAATGATCCGGACCGCATTTTATCGACCATCCAGGGCGGGTTGCCGATCATGGCGGTGGATTCGGTCTGTCCATAAAAATCCCGGATCCGGGTGCCGGTGTATTTTTCCCACCGGTTGATCACATCCGGGTTCAAGGGCTCACCCGCAGATACAGACTGACGCAGTCCGGTCAACCGGACTGCGGACAGATCCGAATTCACAAACATTCGCCAGGCCGTGGGCGGGGCGCAGAACGTAGTGACATGATGGGTTTCCAGTGCCTTGAGATACTGTCCCGGATCCAGGGCTTCAAAGGAAAACGCCGTCACGGTGGCCCCCACATTAAAGGGCACAAAAAAAGAAGACCAGGACCATTTGGCCCAGCCGGGCGCACTCAGGTTATGATGGATATCGTCGGGTCTGACACCGATGATGACGCTGGTGGACAGATGGCCCAGGGGATAGGAAACGGCTGTATGTCCCACGCGTTTGGGAAGTCCCGTGGTGCCGGAGGTAAAAAAGCAGAATAAAATGTCATCGGACCGGGTGGGTGCGGCGGCAGCTTCCGTGGATTGCCGGAAAATCTCATCAAATCCGGTCCAGCCTTCTCTGGTGCCCAGCACCAGCTTGATTTTGGGATGGATACCGGTCTGTTCGGCCGCCTGATCGATAAATTCGGCACTGGCTTCATCGGCCAGTACCACATCCGGCGGGTAAGTTTCAAACCGGTACTCCATTTCCCGGGAAGTCATGGTCGTGGCTGTGGGAACCGCCACGATACCGGCTTTGATGCAGGCAAGGCTGGCAAACCACATTTCAGGGACCACCGGTGCCATCATATACATGTTCTGTTTGTGACCCACTCCGTTTTCCGTCAGAAAATTCACCAGCTGGTTGGCTCTTTGCATCAATGCCAGATAGGTGAATGACCGGGTCTCGCCGGCATGAATATCATGCCAGATCAACGCAGTTTTATCAGGATGTTCCTTGACGTGAAAATCCTCAAAAATCTGTCCCGCCCAGTTGAAATGATCCGGAATCGGCATCTGGTTCAAGGTGTTAAAAAAGGATTTCGCCTTGTTTTCTTTCCGGGAATCATCCGCCATCTGGTTAATATGGATCAATTCCTGATAAAGTTCTTTCATACCGGTAAACACTCCTTGCAATCCAATTAAATGTTATATATAGCATCAGACTGAAACAAACTGCTTCATCGCACATGGTCATGACCCTTGTCAAGGCTTTGATACAACTTATAACCAAAATTATGCAAGGTTGCCGCACGCTATGACAGCCAATGATTTCACTCTGATACTGGCACCCCTTCAGGGATTTACAGATGTCACCTTCAGAAATGTATATGCCAGGCATTTTTCCGGAGTGGATGAAGCCCTGGCCCCGTTTATCTCCACCATGGAGCACCAGCGACTCAAACCTTCCCGGATTAAGGATGTGGATCCTCAGCACAATCTGGCCCTTCCGCTCATTCCCCAGATCCTGGGCAATGTGGCAGATGATTTTATATTTCTGGCCCGGCACCTGGCTGACATGGGGCATACCCAGGTCAACTGGAATCTGGGATGTCCCCATTCCAAAATCGCCAAAAAAATGCGCGGATCCGGCCTTTTGATGTATCCTGAGACCATTGATGCGCTTCTGGAAACCATCCTTGGGCAGATACCGGTACCGCTGTCCGTGAAAATCCGTCTGGGCCGGCAGAACAAAGCAGAAATCCATCACCTGATCCGGGTTTTGAACCGCCACCCGCTGGATCATGTGATTCTCCACCCCCGCACCGGGGTCCAGATGTACCGGGGGGAGGCGGATCTCGATGCGTTCGAGACTGCCATGGCCGCCTGTGTTCACCCCTTTGTGTATAACGGGGATATAACAGACACCACCTTTTTTTCAATGGTAAGACAGCGGTTTCCCGGTATTTACCGGTTCATGATCGGCAGAGGCATTCTGGCCAATCCGTTTCTGCCCGAAGAGATCAAAGGCATTTTGTCAGACCCTGACCAGCGCCTGGCACGGCTAAAAAAATTTCACGATGATCTGGTGTCTGCCTATGCCGGCCGATTTTCCGGTCCCGGCCATCTGACCGGCCGCATGAAAGGGTTCTGGCATTATCTGGGGCCGTCATTCAAACACCACAAAACACCGTTGAAAAAAATCTTGCGATCCCCTTGTTTTGAGTCCTATTCAGCCCATGTGGCGGATTTTTTTAACTCCGGCCCGCAATGGGGTTCCTGATCCTTTTGCCAGAAGGTTCCTGGCAGTATCCGGGACATCGATTTTTTATGAATCCACATTCACATTTGGCTTCCCATTAAAACACCCGTTTTACGAGCTGTCACTCTTTTTTGTCACTTTCTGAAGGCGGACGGTAATCCATAATACTTGTGGTTTGTTCCGTACCATTTTTTTTGCCTGCCACCTGACAGGCATCCCGCATTCAGGTGGAAATGCCCATTTTGGGCAGAATATAAATCTGCACCAACAGATAAATACCTACAAACCCGATAATCCATAACATCTCTTTCATGATTCCTCCTGTTAAACATTATCCAAAGAACATAATCATAAACCTGTCGGGATTCAAGCCATGATTGATATTATGGAATCGGGCAAATCCTGCCGCAGCAGAGATCCGGCTATGCCTGGTAACCCAATGCCGCAAACAATAGACTTGCAAAACAATTATATATGTATATGATAGAGAGTTGTTTGATGCATGAATTGTCATTTTTATCCTAAATAAATGAACGGGAGAAAGCCAATGACCAGAAAAGTCCAGAATATTCTTTTTGCCTCCGACCTGTCCGTGGACATGAAACCGGTTTTTGAACAGGCCGTTACCATGGCCACCTACACCGGCGCCAACCTGATAGTTCTTCACGTGATGGAAGAAGCCAGCCCGTCTGCTCAACGACAGGTGAAAATGGCGTTTGGTGAAAATCTTTACAAAGAAATCAGAGCCAAGCACAAATCCGGTGCCCAGGACCTGCTCATCGGCAAAAATGTGGATGCCTTGAAAATCCGCCAGGCCATTGCCGGATTTTTTGAAGACCGGGAAAAAGTATCGGCCGATGCAGTCTCTCCCATCAAAAAAATTCTGGTGGCAGAAGGCCACTCCATTGCCGATGAAATTGTTTCCTCTGCCGTGGAAGAAGACTGTGCGTTCATCGTCCTGGGGTGCAGGCAACAAGGACTGGTGGCACAGGCCATGGGAGACAAACTGGTTCGCAAAGTATTGAAACGGTCCTCAGTGCCCGTGCTCGTGGTCCCCCGGGACAGGGAATAGTTTCAGGTCTGATCCGTTTTTTTTATTTTCTCACTTCCCCGGGAAAATGTTACTGCAATGCCGATGGCAGCCAGAATAGTACCGGTTGCCATCACATGCCTGAATCCCTCCATGAATGCCGATGCCATGGAAGAAATGTAACTGTCCATGCCCTTTCCTTGAAACGTCAGAAAAGATGAAAAAATCGTTCCGGCCAGCGCCACCCCCAAAACCATACCCAGGGTTCTGGCCGTAGCTGTTGCGCCGGAGGCAATACCCCGCTGATGCACGGGCACTGATCCCATAATGGCGGTATTGTTGGGAGACACAAACACCGCCGTACCGATACCCGCCAGAGCCATGCGCCAGACAATAGCAAATACACCCTGTTCCGGAGACAGAAAAATCAGAGAAAATAATGACAGGCACATGAATGTCATGCCCAGGGTACACAGGAGCCGGGATCCGAGCCGATCCGCCAGCATCCCGGATATGGGCGAAATGATCAATAAAAACAAAAATGGAACAATCATGATAATCCCGGTTTTTGAAGCGGTAAATCCACCGGGATATGTGAGATAGAACGGCATCATGAAAACCAGGAGAAACAAACTGGCAAAAAGAATGGCCGTTGATATCAGAGGGAGAATGAACAGCCGGATCTTCATCAATCCCAGATCCAGCAGCGGATAGGCGCTGTTTGTTTCATTCATTGCAAACCACCATCCGCTGATGATGGCTGTCGTCAAACCCATCCCGGTTTTCAAAGACACCACGCCCCAGTCCGGAAGCCTCACCAGGGTCACAATCAGGCTGCACAAAAACAAAATCAGCAGAAGACTCCCGGTTTTGTCCAGAGGCTCACGGCTTCCCTCTCCGCCGGGCAGATCCTTGAACACCAGAATACCGGCGAGCACTGCCATCACCCCGATGGGAATATTGATATAAAAAATCAAGCGCCAGGAAAACCAGGCCAGTATCATCCCTCCGGCCAGAGGCCCGAGTGTCAGCCCTGCGGCCACCACCGCCCCCATCATACCCAATGCTTTTCCCCGTTCCGTTTCGGGAAAGGCATCCACCACCAGGGCCGGAGAACAGGCCATGAGCATGGATGCACCGATCCCCTGCAGGACCCTGGCGCTCACCAGCATTCCGGATGTCCATGCCTGACCGCACACAAACGATCCCACCGTGAATACCAGAAACCCGATCACATAAATCTGGCCGCGCCCCCGGATGTCCGACAGTCTGCCGAATGTCAGCAGCAGCGACGACACGGTGAGCAGATACACCACCATTACCCATTGCACGGTTCTCACATCTGAAGTCAAATCTTCCATAATATAAGGCAATGCCACATTCACAATACTGGAATCCAGGGTGGACATAAAAATCGAAACACCCACCAGCATGAACACCTGCCATTTTTTATTCCCAGCGCCCATCTTTATTGCCCACTCCATTGTTTTGATTCGCCCAAGAATATGGTATATTGATTTGAGAAACAAGACAAAACAAAAGGAACATTATGGCAACCATCAACGATGTGGTATTGATTTACCTGGAAGATGCACCGATCGCTTTTGCCCGGGTTGAAAACATTCTGCCGGACCCGAAAAAAGGCTGGTTCCAGATGACACTTCTCATGCTTCAGATCCCGTTGCAAACCGCCACATGGATATTGAAAGATGCGTACATCAACGGAGAAGAATTTCAGATGAACGGCAAACGGATGCGCATGGAAACCATCCATGCCCCAAAGGAACCCCCTGTGTTTTCCCAGGACGCCGGCACTGGCTTTCCGGGAAGTGTGCCCTCAAAAAAAGCCTCTTCTGATTCTCAGGAGAAAACAGACAATATTATTTCTTTTTCAGACCTGAAGAAAAAAAACAATGACCCGACAACCGAGTGACCGCGTCTCCACAGCAGGAATGCCATCCGGTTCTCCGGCAGTGAAAATCGGGCCGTTGAACATTCAGGGGAAAACCTTTCTGGCGCCTCTGGCCGGCATTACCAATCTGCCGTTTCGACGTCTGATCAAAGAGTGCGGCGCCGGGGTGGTATGTTCCGAAATGATCAGTGCCAAAGGTCTTTTTTACAATTCGGAAAAAACCCTTGCTCTGCTGGCATCCTGTCCTAACGAGCGGCCATTGTCCGTTCAGATTTTCGGGGCTGAACCCGACATCATGGCCCGGGCTGCGGCAGAGATCAGCCAAATGGGAATCGCAGACATCCTTGACATCAATTTCGGGTGCAGTGTCAAAAAAGTGCTCAAGCAAGGGGCCGGAGCCGCTTTGATGAACCATCTGCCCATGAGTCGAAAAATCCTTGAAGCGGTCCGGCAAGCCACATCTCTGCCTTTAACCATAAAAATCCGATCCGGATGGGATGCTTCCGGTTCCCAGGCATTTGCCCTGGCTGACATGGCTGAAAAAGTAGGGGTGGATGCGGTTGTCTGTCATCCCCGCACCGCCACACAGGGGTTCAAAGGCCATGCCGACTGGGACCTGATCCGGCGAATAAAACAACAAACCGCTTTGCCGGTAATCGGCAACGGCGATATCCTTACCCCATCCGATGCATTAACCATGCTGGACCAGACCGGGTGTGATGCCGTCATGATCGGCCGGGGCGCTATGACAAATCCGTTTCTTCTTGGCCAGGTGGATGCGCTGTTCACACAAGGTATCAACCTTCCGGTCACTGTGTCGGATATCTTCGGGAAAATGATACGGCTCATCCAGCTGTATGTCAGCCATTTCGGAGAGGCAACCGCCTGCCGCATGCTTCGGGGCCGGCTTCCCTGGTTCATCAAAGGGATGCCCGGATGTAGTGACATCCGAAAATTACTGTCCCGGATAACATCCAGCGAACAAGCCATTGAACTGATCCAAAATTATGAATATCGCCTCAGTTTGTAAATACCGTTCACTTAAACGAAAATATAATTTATCGCCGGGAAATTCGCAAAAATACCTTGACAAAAAACAAAAAAACCAGGATATTTATTTCGTATTTAAACACAATACCAAATATTCGGAAAAATATTCCGGGCCAATTTCATAAAACCCAATTGAGATTTTTACTTACGAAAATCAGGTCAATTTCATGACCAGAACACATTTTCAAGGAGAACATGAACCAAATGAATGACTTTTTACACAGCCTGCGGAATGGGCAAGCAGATAAACAACGCACGCCCAAAACACGTAAAAACTATGACAATTCTTATCAATATAACAATGCGCCCAGATATCATTCTTTCAACAATGGATATCAAAACCCCAGGAATCCCAACCACAAGCGCCAGCCGGTTCCACCCGGCCCCATGGGAAACCAGTTGCCGCCGGAAGATCCCGGCATTACCCTGCTTGCAGATGCCATTGAAAACCTGACGCACCACGTTGAAATTCTGATAAAAAACCAGGAATACATGTCAAGTATTCAGGAACGAACTGCGGATATTATCGAACGTCAGGCCTTTGCCATCGAGCATATCATAAGCCACCTGCGGATGGACCAGGAACTGTTGCATGAACCGGGGGCCGCCTCGGATGCTGGTTATGACGTCATGCCGGAAACGGAACAGGCACAGGCAATCGCTTCGGAGCAATCCCCGGCATCCATGCCTGGTGAATCGGTCAATCGGATGTCTTCCTTTTCTGAACCCATTGCGGCGCCGGCTCATGACACAAAAATGAAAACCAAACGCCGGGTGATCCGAAAACGCAGAAAATCCGACCCTGAAAAACCGGCTGATGCGGCCACTGCAGACACTGCCGCTCTGATTCCCCGGGAGGAAGTCTTGAACATTATCCATACCATGAGAAATCAAGGGGCCACCTACGATCAAATCGCCAAACATCTGGTGGATTTAGGACAACCGACGTTTTCAGGCCGCGGTGAATGGCATGCCCAGACCATTCACCGGTTGTGCAGTAAAAAATAATAAAAATCTTTGCGCTCAAGCCGTATGGCAGAAAACCATACGGCTGTTTTCAATGGCTTACGGCTTGAGCCGGTCCAAATACACATCCCATTCCCAGGGCAGCATCTGCTGTTTTTGGGAATTACAGTTTTTACAACAGGGTACCAGATTGTATTTTTCCGACCGGCCTCCCCGAATGAGTGGAATCAGATGGTCCATGGTCAACTCTGCGGGCAGAAATTTTTGTCCGCAATAATGACAGATACCCGTGGCACGTTTGCGTTTCCACCATTGACTGTTTCTGATTTTTCTGGCTTTGGCCCGTTCTTTTTTCAACGGGGTGTCATCCATGAAAAAATCCGGTTCCATTTTTCACCTCAATACCCGAATTCGTTGAGTATCCGCTGATTGCTCACCCAGTCTTTGGTGACTTTCACAAACAGTTTGAGCAGCACTTTTTTCCCCAGCATTTTTTCGATATCTTTTCTGGCCCGGGTGCCGATGGCAGACAGCATGGCCCCTTTTTTTCCGATAATGATTCCTTTTTGGGAATCTCGTACCACATGGATACTGGCATAAATCACAATGCAGTTTTTTTCCACTTCAAAAGCATCCACGGACACTGCAGATGAATAAGGGATTTCCATGCCGGTGAGCCGGAACACTTTTTCCCTGATAATCTCTTTGACCAGAAATTTTTCCGTGACATCGGTGAACGTCTCTTCCGGAAAAAGCCGGGGGCCTGCTGGAAGATGCTTTTCCACTTCATCCATCAACCGGTCCACCTGAATGTTCTGCCGGGCGGAGATGGGAACCACTGCCGTAAATTCAAACACCGGCGCCAGGGCTTTCGTCCGTTCAAACACGGTTTGCTTTCCAGCCACATCGATCTTGTTTAAAACCAGAAGGACCGGTTTTCGAACCTGTTTGAGCCGGGCGACAATCATATTTTCAGCCGCATGATTACACGACGACGCATCCACCATGAACACCACCAGATCCACATCTTCTAAGGCCTGCAACGCCTGATCCACGATCCGCTGATTGAGCAGGGTACCGCTTTTGTGAATGCCCGGGGTGTCCACAAACACAATCTGGGATTCAGGACGGTTTACAATACCTAGAATCCGGTCCCGGGTGGTCTGGGGTTTTTTGGAGGTGATGGAAATTTTCTGCCCCAGCACCTGATTCAATAACGTGGATTTTCCGGCATTGGGTGCACCGATAATGGCTGCAAAACCGGACCGGAATTCTTTTTGCATCACTCGGCCTCCTCTTCGCCACGCTCATACCATGCGATCAGATTTGCGATTTCATCCAGTATGGTTTCCCGGCCCACCCGGGTTTTGGCGGAAAACAGGATCACTTCGCTGGTGTTTCTGTTCATTTGAGAACTGATGGCGGCCACCCGTTTCTGCTGCTGGGTTTTGGACAGTTTATCCGCTTTGGTGAGCACCACCAGAAACGGCATATGATGGGATATCAGCCACTGGGCCAGATTGCGTTCCTCTTCCCGGGGGTCCCGGCGGATATCGATGATCAGCACCAGGCCCAGCAGATTGGGACGATGGGACAGATAGGTTTCCACCATGGGCTGCCAGGCCGCACGAATTTTTTTGGACACCTTGGCATATCCATATCCGGGTAGATCCACAAAAGACAGGTCGTCGTTGATCAGAAAAAAATTAATCAACTGAGTACAGCCCGGCCGGGAACTGGTCTTTACCAGATCTTTTCGCTGGATCAGGGTATTGATCATGGAACTTTTCCCCACATTGGACCGCCCGGCAAATGCGATTTCAGGCACAGCATCCTCTGGATATTGATCCGGTTTTACCGCACTTTTCACAAACTGGACGTCACGGATCTTCATGACACCGCCGCAAGATACCCGGCCATCCGATCCATGCCCCGGGTGAGGTTTTCCATGGAATTGGCATAGGAAAATCTAAGATACCCTTCCCCGTTGGCCCCGAAATCAACGCCCGGTGTCACCCCGATGTGTGCTTTTTCCAGAATATCAAAGGCCAGGGCATAGGAATCCGCGAAAATATGCTTCACATTCACAAAAATATAAAATGCACCGGTCGGAGGGACTTTAACCGCAAGCCCCATGTCGTTGAGCCGCTGCAGCATATACAACCGGCGCCGGTTATAGATTTCTTTCATTTTCCGGGTGTCGTTTTCAGCTTCTTTGAGCGCAGCCACACCGGCCAGCTGGGTCACGGAGTTGGCACAGATGAAAAAATTCTGCTGAAGCACCTGTAAAGCCCGCACAAATGCCGGTGGCGCAATCAGATATCCCAGGCGCAGGCCGGTCATGGCAAACAGTTTGGAAAATCCGTTGAGCACAAACGCGTGGGGCGTATACTCCAGAATGGAATGCTCTTGGCCCTCATAGACCAGTCCATGGTAGATTTCATCAGAAATGATATACAACCCGTGTTTTTCCGCAATGGCCACAATTTCTTTCATCCGGTCTTCGGGAATCACGTTTCCGGTGGGATTGGAAGGGGAATTGATAAAAATCGCTTTGGTTTTCGAAGTGATCCTGGCCTCAATGGCTTCCGGGGTAAACACGAATCCTTCATCCTCAAATACCTGGACAAACACGGGCACGCCTTGAACATAATGGATAAAATTGGCATAACAGGCATAATGGGGATCAGACACGATCACTTCATCGCCGGGATTCACCAGCGCTGAAAACAGCAGCAGCATGGCAGGAGATGTCCCGGAGGTCACCAGAATCTGTCCCGGATCCACGGACGTGCCATAGATCTCTTTGTGATATTGGGCAATGGCTTCCCGGAGCCGGATATCGCCTAAGCTGTGGGTATAGCTGGTGGCATGGCAGTCCAGGGCCGCCCGGGTCGCCCGGTTCACACATTCAGGCACATCAAAATCCGGCTCACCGATCTCCATGTGGACCACATCGATTCCGGCGGCCTCCATCTGATGAATCTTTTCCATCACGTCCATGACAATGAACGGCTTGATCTGTTCACACCGTGTGGCTGGTTTCATGTTACAGCACCTTGTTTAAAGGATATTCAATAATGCCTTCGGCCCCCTGCTTGAGCAGCTTGGGAATGAGGTCCCGGACATACCGGGTATCGATAATGCTTTCCACCGAAAACCAGTCAGACTGATACAGGGAGGCAATCGTGGGCCCATTCAGACTGGGCAGCAGCGACACGATTTCAGCAATTTTCTTTTCCGGCACATTCATTTTAATCCCCACCATCCGGTCCGCCACCAGGGCTCCCTGGAGGAGCTGAGCAATCTGCTCGATTTTTTCCTTTTTGGCGGGATTCTGCCAGGCTTTTTTGTTGGCAATGAGCTGGGTGTTGGTTGCCATGACTTCATGGATCACCCGCAGGTTGTGGGCCCGGATCGTACTTTCGGTTTCCGTGATCTCAACAATGGCATCGGCCAGGCCGGACACGATTTTGGCCTCGGTGGCACCCCAGGAAAATTTCACGGTGACATTGATGTTCTGTTCCTTGAAAAACCGCTGGGTGAACTTCACCAGTTCCGTGGATATGGTCGCACCTTCCAGGTCAGCCAGGGTCTTGACCGGTGAATCATTGGCCACCGCCACCACCCACCGGGCCGGCCGGGCACTCACTTTGGAATAGACCAGATCCGTTACCACATGGACATCGGATTCATGTTCCGCTATCCAGTCCAGACCGGTAAGACCGGCATCGATGACACCTGTTTCCACGTTGATAGACATCTCCTGGGCCCGGCACAGGGCACATTCAATGGTGTCGTCATCAATATCCGGGAAATAACTTCTGCCCTCGACATTGATTTTCCATCCAGATCTTCTGAACAGGTCAATGGTCGCATTTTGCAGGCTTCCCTTGGGAATGCCCAGTTTCAATATTTTTTCCATTATTTGTTATATACCTTTTCGGGATCAAACACTAGATCACCCACAATTTTGAGTCCCTTGTCGGTCACCATCCTGAAAAAACAGCTTTTATACCCTTTATGACAGGCAGCACCGCCTGCCTGCTCCACCTTGAGCACCAGGGTGTCCAGATCACAATCCACCCGAATCTCCTTCACATGCTGTACATGGCCGGATGTCTCTCCCTTTGTCCATAATTTTTTACGGGAACGGCTGTAATAAGTGGCTTTTTTCGTTTTCAGGGTCTGGTCAAATGCTGCCTGGTTCATATAGGCCAGCATCAGCACCTCACCGGTCTGTATATCCTGGGCAATGACAGGAATTAATCCTCCGGATTTCTCAAAATCAAGCTGGATCATAATCTAATGTTAATTATCCCTTTTTATTGATGTTTTAAAACCTGTATTATTAACCAAAACCCGATATAAAGTCAATTTATAAAAAGCCTTACATCACAAGATTCCCATGGCGTATCCATTCCCAGACCGAATATTTATCTATCTCATTAAAAATAGCCCCTGTTGATATTGTCTCAAAAAACCGGTATGATCCAAAAATTCTTAAAAATATAATCAGGCCCCTGGGACTGGGAATAATATTAAAAAGATCAAAACTGACAGTTGACTTCCATAATAACGACGGTGGCATAGACAGTTTAAATAATTGCCCTAAAAGGATTAATTTGATAACAAGCGGTAACGCTAATTCACATTATTTTTAAAAACCATGACCAGCCAAAAAACCAGATCTGAAATTCTGAAAAAACGAAAAAAAAAGAAAGCCCAGCGGATGCGCTCTGTATTCAAATGGGGCATTGTTTTTGTGTTCATTTGCATGTTGCTGACCGCCGGTGGACTGGTCGGCCTTTATGTCTATCTGAGCCAGGATTTGCCTAAAATCAACACATTGGAAGATTATCAGCCGGCCACGGTGTCATACGTGTATTCCGATGACGGCAGAAAAATAGGTGAGTTTTACAAGGAACGCCGGGTTGTCATCCCTTTGTCCGACATGCCCGACAATCTGATCAATGCGTTTGTGGCAGCGGAAGATTCCCGGTTCCGGGAGCATCCGGGGATTGACATTCTGTCCATTTTCAGGGCGTTTGTCAAAAATTTTCAGGCCGGCACCATCACCCAGGGGGGGAGTACCATCACCCAGCAGGTCACCAAATCCTTTCTTTTAACACCGGAAAGGACCTATGAACGGAAACTCAAAGAAGCCGTTCTGGCCTACCGGATTGAAAAAAAATTCACCAAGGATCAGATTTTATACCTGTATTTAAACCAGATTTACTTAGGACATGGTGCCTATGGGGTCGAATCGGCGGCTGAAAATTATTTCGGCAAACACGCACGGGAATTGAGCCTGGCTGAATGTGCCATGCTGGCGGGTCTTCCCCAGGCACCCAGCCGCTACTCGCCGTTTCAATTTCCCGAGCGTGCCAAACAACGGCAGATCTATACCCTGAACCGGATGAAGGAAGAAGGCATGATATCCAATATGGATGTCACCAAAGCCATTGACATGCCGCTGGATATCAAACCGCGGAAAAACTGGTTCATCGAGCGGGTTCCTTTTTACACAGAACATGTCAGACGATATGTGGAAAAAAAATATGGCGCAGACGCGCTTTACAACCAGGGACTTCAAATTCACACGGCCGTGAATATCGAATTCCAGAAAATGAGCCGGAGCGCTGTCCAGAAAGGCTTGTTGGATCTGGATCGCCGGATGGGATACCGGGGATCGTCCGGACAGATCCCCCTGTCTCAAATCGACGCATTCTGCACCCAAGAAGCAAAAAAAATCCCGGAAAATATTCTGACTTCCGGTGATATCCATACGGCCGTGGTTCTGGATGTGGATGATCGTAACAAAAAAACCGAGGTCCGGGTGGGTAATTTTTCCGGCATCATCCGGCTTGAGACCATGACATGGGCGCGGCAGCCAGATCCGAAAACCGCGTATTATGAATCCAAAATAACCGCACCGTCCCAGGTGTTAAAAACCGGGGATATCATTCAGGTTCAAGTCAAATCCGTGCCACAAAACAAGGATGATTATGAGTTCACCCTGTTTCAGGAGCCTGTTGCCCAGGCCGCGCTCCTGAGTATCGAAACGGAAACCGGCCATGTCAAAGCCATGATCGGTGGACAAGATTACAATGACAGCCAGTTCAATCGGGCATATCAATCCCGGCGGCAGCCCGGATCCGCGTTCAAGCCCATTGTCTATGCCGCAGCCCTGGACAAAGGATATACCCCTGCTACCGTGATCATGGATTCACCCGTGGTATACGAAGATGCCCAAAGAGATTTCACCTGGAAACCCCAGAACTATGCACAAACATTTTACGGCCCCACCCTGTTCAGGGAAGCCTTGGTGCATTCCCGAAATGTGGTCACCATCAAGATACTTCAGGACATCGGCATTTCTTATGTAATCGATTATGCCAGAAAACTGGGAATTACTTCGGATATCAGTCAGGATCTGTCCATTGCATTAGGATCTTCGGGGGTCTCCCTGCTGGAACTGGTCAATGCCTATGCCGTGTTTTCCAATCTCGGGTATTTTATCGAACCCGTGTTTATCACCAAAATTTTAGACCGCCACGGCACTCTGCTGGAAACCTCCGGGCTGGTGCGGAAAAAAGTCATAGACATGAGCACCGCCTATATCATGACCCACATTCTGAAAAGTGTTGTTACTTCCGGCACGGGTCAGCGGGTCAAGGCTTTGAAACGGCCGGTGGCCGGAAAAACCGGTACCACCAACAACCTGTATGATGCCTGGTTTCTGGGATATACCCCGAGATACACCACCGGTGTGTGGGTGGGGCTGGATCAGGGCGGCTCGCTGGGGAAAGGAGAAACCGGTTCCAGAACCGCCAGTCCCATATGGCTGGATTATATGCAGCAGGCTTTGGAGGGAAAACCCATCCGAACCTTCACTGTTCCGGATGGGGTGGTATTTGCCAAAATCGATGCCAAAACCGGATTGCTGCCCATCAAGGAATCGAAAAATACTGTTTTTGAATGTTTCAAAGAAGGAACGGTTCCCACGGAATATACGCCGAAACCAGGTGCAGTCACGGGCACAGACGATCTGTTCAAGCAGGAATTTTAACGATTTTTACCTGATCCATCGCCAGGGCCGGATCAGGCCATACACGAAAATCCATGCCGGGGAATTTTTTTTCCACCCGGCGTAAATTGCTGTTCCTGTCCCCCCGCAATCGGGATTCCCGGGAAGGATGAATCCGCAGCTGAATACGGCCTGAAACCTGTGACGTTCCCAACGCTTGAATTTTTCGAATTGTTTGCCGGTATAAAATTCGTGAAAGCACCAGGTGTCCAAACGCCGGATGCCAGGGGCCGGCCAGAATCGATCCCATTTGTGCATCAGACACATGAACCCCCATGCGAATGACAGTCACGCCGGCTTGATTGAAAACGCCGTATGCCCGGCTGGTGATATCCACTGCCTGATCCAGGGTCAAGGGCTGGTAGGTCCCTTGTTGATACCATCGGGCCAGCAGCGTGTTTTTCAAAACCAGGGCCGGGTAGATGCGGGCGGTCTTCGGCTGCATGACTGCCAGGGTCTGTGCGGTTTGAACCACGCCTTCCCGGGTATCTCCGGGAAGCCCCGCCATGATCTGGACCCCGGCGGTCATGTTGAACGCGCCAAGCAGATCCAGGGCCCGGCAGGTATCCTTTCGGGTATGGCCCCGGTTCACCTTTGCCAGCACCTGATCATCCATGGACTGAACCCCCAGTTCCACCAGGCTGACCGGATATGTCCCAATCTGTTCCAGCCGGTCTTTTGTCACGGTATCCGGGCGTGTGGAAAAACGGATGCCGTGGACCACACCGGTGTTAAGAAACGGGCGGACGCTTGCCAGCAGGTCCGAAATCTGTCCGGGCGCCAGCCCCAGAAAATTGCCGCCGAAAAACGCCACTTCCACCCGGGATCGGGGCATGGAATGAGCCAGATACGTCTCAATGATGCCAGCCACACAAGGGGCATCCGGCAGAAAGGCTTTTTGACCGGTAATGGCGGTCTGGTTGCAAAACACACATTGGTGGGGACATCCTGAATGCGGGATAAAAATTGGAATGACCAGAGGAGAAACGGTCATAAAATCATTTTTTTTTCAGCAGGTTCAAGGCTTTCCCTGCGGCATCCTGCTCGGCTGATTTTTTGGATTTGCCGAATCCCCGGGTCTGAATATGGGCCAGTTCCAGGCAGATTTCAAAGGTTTTGTCGTGGTCCGGCCCGAATTCCCGGGTCACGGTATACACCGGGGCCTGGGAAAACACCTCCTGGGCATATTCCTGGATACGGCTTTTATAGTCCACGGTACAGTCTTTGGCCAGCAGCCGGTCCACGGTTTCCTCAAACAGGTGCTGAATCAGATCGCAGGTGACATCGAACCCGGCATCCAAAAAAATGGCCGCCACCACCGCTTCAAAGGTGTCGGAAAGAATGGAGTTCTTGTCCCCGCCTCCGGAACCGGCCTCTCCCTTTCCCAATCGGATAAAACGCCCCAGATCAATGATTCTGGCCATGTCTGCCAGAGACGGTTCACTCACCAGGGTGGACCGGAGCCGGGACAATTCTCCTTCCTTTTTCGTCGGGCTCTGCTGCATGAGGACATGCCCCACACACAGGCCCAATACCGCGTCTCCCAGAAACTCCAGCCGCTCATTGTCTGAATCGCACACCGTTTGATTTTCGTTCAGAAAAGACCGGTGGCAAAGGGCGGTCTGAAGCAGGGACCGGTCAACAAACCGATATCCCAGATTATTTTCTAAAATATCCAGCCGGTTGTGAAGATTGCGCATGGCAGTGACCCGGTCCGTCAATGATTTGAAGCAGGTGTAGGGTACCCGGATGTTGTCTTTTCCCCGCCCCAGACTTACCCCCTGGTTGAAACTGCCGTGAAAATCCGATCCCCCGGTGACCAGTAATTTTTTCTTCCGGGCCAGGGTCTTGAAATAAGCGGTTTTCCGGGCATCATGGTCGGTATAGAAGACTTCAATTCCCTGAAGTCCGTATCCCACCAGGGTATCCACAAACCGTCCCAGGTCTTTGGATGTTTTGAACGACAGCAGGCCGGGATGCGCCAGAACCGGAACACCTCCGGCATCCAGAATCGTCTGGATGGCTTGCTCACAAGGCATTTTATACTTTTCGACATATGCGGGGCACCCATTGCCCAGAAAAGTATCAAACGCGTCACTGAATGATGAGACAATGCCCTTTTCCACCATCATTTCGGCAATATGGGGCCGCCCGATCTGACGGGTCTTGAAATGGCCTTCCAGTTCAACCATGGTGATATCCAGACCCAGTTGCTGCAATTGCCGGATGATTTTCGGATTCCGCTGCCTGCGGGCGATTTTCGCTGTGGCCAGGGCCTGGTTCAACTGCCGGTCATACAGGGAAAACCCATATCCCAGCAAGTGAACACTTCCGAGCCCATCAAACCCTTTCGGTGGTTCACAGGAGATCTCCACCCCCGTGATGAAATCCAGGGCAAAGGCATGCAGATCATCCAGAATGTCATGAATCCCGTCAATGGTATCATGATCGGTCAAGGAAATCGCCCGGACACCGCTATCTTGTGCAAGGGCCAGGATCTCATAGGGAGACAGGGACCCATCCGAGGCCGTGGAATGTATGTGAAGATCAATCAATGGCAATATCGGTCAAAGCCCTAAGGCATTTTCCATGTCCTCTTCCCGGGTTTTGCATTCAATGCACTGGGTGGTCACGGGCCGGGCTTTCAACCGTTCGATGGAGATCTCTTCCTCGCAGGTTTCGCACTGCCCGAAAGTGCCGTTTTCAATCCGATCCAGGGCTTTTTTGATTTTTTTGATCAATTTATGTTCCCGGTCACGAATCCGCAGTTCAAAGCTTCTTTCCGCTTCATGGGAGGCCCGATCCGTGGGATCTGCAAAATTTTCCTTGGGTTGGGTCATACCGGTCACGGTGCTGTCGGCATGTTTCAGCAGTTCATTGAGCCGCTCGGTCAACAGGGTATGGAAATATTCCAGATCTTCTTTTTTCATGGTGTTCATCCTTCAATTAAAGGTCAAAGGTCCAGAAACTTTAAGTTGTGTATTATATCAGGCCTCATCCACTTGTAAAGATTTTATTGATTTTCCAGCATATCCAGGTTGAACAGCTGCCTGGCCACATTCAGATACAATGAATCGTCCCGATGACCACCCGTGTGTTTCAAAAACATGATGGGATCGTGAATCGCCCGGGTTGCAATGGCCCGGGTCATCCGGCGAATGGCATCTTTGTCCGGTTCGGCCAGGTGGGGTAAATGGGACAGGGTTTTGTCACATTCCATTTCCACGATGCCCGTCATCTTCTCGTTGAGCGCCTTGATGGTCGGCACGATGGCCAGGCTGTCCAGCCATTGCCTGAACTTGATCACGGCCTCGGACACAAACCGTTCCGCCTTCACGGTTTCCTGCTCCCGCTGCTGAATATTGGAGGCCACAACGGTTTTGAGATCATCGATGTCATACACATACACATTGGACAGCTGATTGATTTTCGGATCAATATCTCTGGGCACGGCAATGTCGATAAAAAACAAGGTCCGGTACTTTCGCTTTTTCATGGCTTTTTTAACCTGATCCGCAGTGATCACATAGTCGGTGGCACCCGTGGAAGAGATGATGATATCCACTTCAGTCAGGGCCTCCACTCTTTCTTCAAACCCTAAGGCCCGGCCTTTGAACCGTTGGGCCAAAGCCACGGCATTTTCAAATGTCCGGTTGGATACCCGGATCTGACCCACATTATGGGAAATCAAATGGTCCACGGCCAGTTCCGCCATCTCTCCGGCTCCTAAGAGCATCACGGTTTTGGTGGACAGGTTGCTGAAAATTTTATTGGCCAGCTCAATGGCGGCATAGCTGATGGACACGGCATTATCGCCGATCCCGGTTTCCTTGCGGACTTTTTTGGCAACGGAAAACGCCTTGTGCATCATCCGGTTGAGCAGCACCTTTGACGTGCCGGCTTTCACTGCAGTTCGATACGCCAGCTTGATCTGACCTAAAATCTGGGGTTCTCCCACCATCATGGAATCCAGGCTGGCAGCCACACGAAACAGATGGCGGACCGCTTCTTCCTTGCGAAGGATATACAACGCCGGCACAAATTCAGACGGAGGAATCCGTTTACACCCGGAAAGAAACGTGATCAAGGCATCCACCGTGCCGCTTCGGGAGGCCACATATAAAATTTCCGTGCGGTTGCACGTGGAGAAAATCAAAATCTCCCTGATACCCGGATGCTGCTTCAGGGTTTCCAGAGCAGCCAGGGTTTCCTCCCCGGAAAAAGAGAGTTTTTCCCGGAGCGCCACGGGCGCGGTTTTATGGTTGATACCGATGAGTATGATATTTGGCATGGGTTTCCCGCTATTTGGTAAATTCCTGGTGATGCCCGCCCAGCAATAAATTGACTCCCAGAAAGGTGAAAACAATGATGGCAAATCCCACAATGGTCATGATGGCGGATTTTCTTCCCCGCCAGCCCGCATAAAACCGCAGGTGAAGCAGCACGGCATAGACAAGCCAGGCTCCCATGGAAAAAACCTCCTTGAAATCCCAGCGCCAGAAATGGCCCCACAATACTTTGGCATACACGAACCCGGTGACCAGCCCCAGGGTCAGCAGAAAAAATCCCGTGGTAATACAGGCATGGCTGACATCATCCAGAAAGTCCAGGGAAGGCAGACGCTTGAAAAAAAATCCCGGATTTCTGGCCTTGATTCCTTTTTCCTGGAGCAGGTAAAGGATGCCGGCACCGCAGGCCAGCCCCAAAGCGGCATCACCGGCAAAAATCATAAGTATGTGACAATAAAACCATACCCCTTTGAAGGCATCGTTGGGGGGGGCCTGGGTATCAGGTAAAACCAGAGCCGCCAGCATGGTGATCGATAAAATCAGGGCCGCAAACAATCCGAGCATTTTCAGATTGAATTTATATTGCACATATAAAAACATGGTTCCCAAGGCCAGGGCCGACATGGAAAGACTTTGGACCAAGTTCTGGACCGGCAGGCTTCTGATTGTCACACCCAGGGTCAGGGTTCCGGCAAGATGGACCCCGACGCCCAGAGCAATCAGGTAAAAAGATATTTTCTGAATCCGATCTTTTTGACGGACCAGAAAAATCAGGTACCCGGCCAGGCTTGACACGTAAAGCAGACACGCTATCTGCAGCAGAACATTTCCTGTTTGAACGCCCATAAACAGCTCCTGATTATTGCGGTATCAACTCTTTCACATTAAACTGGCTGCCAAGCAGTTCATGCAGCACAGCGTCGATGGCTGTCACATCATTTGCCGCCACCAGGCCCGGCAGGTTTCTTTGCATCATGGTTCTGAAAATATGTTTGTGGCCCTCCGGATCATGACCCGATGCCAGCAGTTTCTTCCGGACCGCTTTCATGAGAACCAGGAACGTGGCATATTCCGGGCCATAGGCCTGGTCCAGATCCATGCGGATTTTTCTGGCCAGCGCCGGGCTGGCTCCGCATGTGGATACCGCACAAATCAAATCTCCCCGATTCATGACCGCCGGCAGAATAAAATCACCCTGATCCGGGGCATCCGCACTGTTGCACAATACCCGGGCTTTTCTGGCAAGGTTCTGAATTTGCCGGTTCACCCCTGTATCCCCCGTGGCGGCAAATACCAGAAAAATCTGGTCAAGGTCTTTGGGATCAAAACATCGTTTAATTTTTCGAATCCCGGGCATTTCAGCCAGGTGATCACAAAATTCAGGGGACACCACAGTGACCCAGGCCCCTGCCGATACAAGGGTTTTTGCTTTTCTGGCCCCGACTTGACCGCCGCCCGCCACCAGGCACGGCCGGTCTTTGACATTGAGAAAAATCGGATAATATTTCATCTCGTCCCCAGGATTCACCCCTTGTCTGTGTAAATCAGATACTATATATTGACACCAGGTTTTTTTCAACAACAATTCATGAAGGAAAGACCATGATCATTGATACCCATACCCATCTGTTTCCGGAATCGTTTATAGCGGATCGATCTGCGCTTTTTGCCCAAGAACCGGAATTTTCCCTGCTGTACAAAAACCCCAAAGCCCTGATGGCCAAAGGAGAGGAGCTGATTGAAACCATGAACGCTCATGGCGTGGATATTGCCTGCGCCTGCGGCTTTCCCTGGCGGAACCCTGCGTATGCAAAGAAAAACAATGATTATATTATCGATTGTGTCAACCGATGGCCGGACCGGCTCCGGGGGCTGGCCTGTTTTGACGCGGCCTGGCAGGGGGCGGCAGATGAAGCCCTGCGGTGCATTGACGCCGGATTGTCCGGTGTGGGGGAACTGGCGTTTTACCTGTCGGGCATTGACGACAGCGCTCTGGACAAGCTGACCGATATCATGGCGGTACTGCGGGAAAAAGGCAACCTGCCGTGCATGATCCACACCAACGAGCCCGTGGGCCATGCCTATCCCGGTAAAACACCGGTGACCCTGGAACAGATTCAGAAGCTGGCAGCCACGTTTCCTGACAACCGGATCATTCTGGCCCACTGGGGGGGCGGCATCTTTTTTTACCACATCATGAAAAAACAGCTCAAGCAAACTTTGAAAAATATCTGGTACGACACGGCTGCCTCTCCCTTTCTGTATGATCCGGCAGTCTATGACATGGCTGTCCAGGCCGGGGTCGGAAACAAAGTGCTGCTGGGTACTGATTTCCCGCTGCTGCCCCCGGACCGTTATTACCGGGATCTGGATGCCTCGGGCCTGACAAAAGAAGAGAGGCAGGCCGTTTTAGGCGACAATGCAGCCATGTTCTATGCCTGAGACGGCAACCGGATATGAAAAACCGTGCCTTTGCCTTTTACGGATGATACCGTGATCTGGCCATTGTGGTACTGGATGATGTGCTTCACAATGGCCAGACCCAGCCCCGTCCCCCCTTCCTGACGGCTCCGGCCTTTGTCCACCCGGTAGAACCGGTTGAAAATATTGGGCAGATGCTCTTTGGCAATCCCGGGGCCGGCATCTCTGACATCGATCTGGATATCCTTGCTTGTGCTGCGGGCACAGATATCCACCTGAGAATTTTCAGGGCTGTATTTCACCGCATTTTCCACCAGATTGACAATGGCCTGTTCCATCAGAACCGGATCCACCCGGACTGTCAGATCCTGGGGACAGAAGATTTGAATCTGGATCTGTTTTTTCCCCGCCAATGGCTCACAGGCTCCCACAGCCCCTTGAATCAGGACAAACAACTGATTGTCGGCAAACCGGACCCCTGTGCCCTCCAGTCGCTCCAGACGGGATAAGGACAACAGATCATTGATCAGTTCAATCATCCGGTTGACATTTTTTTCCAGAATTTTCAAAAACCCGGACCGGTCCTCGGATGAACTGTCCGGCATTTCCTGAAGGGTCTCGATAAACCCCTTAAGGGTGGTCAGCGGGGTTTTGAGTTCATGGGACACATTGGCGGCAAAATCCTTGTGCATCTTTTCCAGTCGCCGGATCCGGGTGATGTCATGAAAAATGATCAGCGTTCCCATGCGATGATTCTGACTGTCCCACAACGCGCTGGAATGAATATTGAGGATATGGTCTTTATCCTGATGAATCAGGATATCGTCCTCCACGGGTTCATGGGTTGAAAGGGCCGTGCGGATAAAGCGTTGAAGTTCATAATTTCTGGCCACTTCCAGCACATTTTTGTTTTTCAGCGCATGGGCGGGAAAATTGAAAATCCGGGCTGCCGCATCATTGATGGTGATAATTTTCTCATGGTTGTCAATGGCAATCACCCCTTCCTGCATACTGGCATGCACGGCCTCGAGTTCCCGCTGCCGGTTCAAAGCATCCTGGATCCGGTTGGTCAGATTCTCCGCCATCTGGTTCATGGATCGGGCCAGCGCCGACAGTTCTTCCGTATCCGGCACGGCCAGTCGATTGGAAAGATCGCCCCTGGCAAACGCCTGAGCCCCTTTTTTGATCTCTTCCAGAGGGTGAATGATTTTCCGGGTCACATACCAGGAAACACCGGCAGCAGCAATGACCGTGAGTATCAAAAAACCAAATACCTTGTTCCGGGTGGACCGGATATTTTTTTCAATGGCCGTCAGGGGAATGGCGGTGCGAATCACGGCCACGATCCCGGTGTTTGCTTCCACAGGCAACGCAATATACATCATGTTCTGATCCAGTGTCCGGCTGTACCGGATTGATACGCCTTTGTCACCGGTGAGTGCGGTTTGAATTTCCGGCCGGTTTTTATGATTTTCCATGATGGCTGTGCGGGCTAACGAATCTGCCATCACCTCGCCTGACGGGTCGACAACGGTCACCCGGGTCTGAATGGATGCACCGATCTCTTTACATAAAGCATTGAGTTTTTGATCTTGAACCGGTTTTCCGGACAAAATTCCAGCGATCTTGAATTCAATCAGCCGCGCCCGGACCATCAACTCCTTTTCCGTGTTTTCCAGAAAAAACTGCCGGGAATGGCGGTTGAAATACCAGGCTTCCAGAGACAGAGAAATGATGATGATGATCAGAAATAATGGAAATATCTGCCAGATGAGTTTTTGTTTTTTCATAATGATTCTTTGAACCGGTATCCAACCCCCCGGACAGTTTCTATAAAATCGGCATGGGATTTCAATTTTTTGCGCAGTCCCACAATGATGACATCGATGCTCCGTTCCGTTACCGCATAATTTTCCCCATGAATGGCATCCATGATCTGGCCCCGGGTGAACACCCACCCTTTTTTGTCCGCCAGAAAAGACAGCAGTTCAAACTCCGACAGGGTCAGGTCCACGGGTTCTCCCTGGATGGTCACCACATGCCGGGCCTGGTCGATGACCATGTCACCCACCTGGCGAATGCCGGATGCCGTCTCCTTGTCACCGCTTTTTCTGCGGCGCCGCAAAATGGCACGGATCCGGGCCACCAGCTCCCTGGGACTGAACGGTTTGGAAATATAATCATTGGCCCCGAGTTCCAGCCCGGTGACCACATCGGATTCCTCGCCTTTGGCCGTAACCATGACAATGGGAATACCCGCGGTCTGGTCATTTTTTTTCAGATACCGGGTGACTTCCAGGCCGTCAATGCCCGGCAGCATCAGATCCAGAACGATCAGATCCGGCAAAGACTGCCTGGCCGTCTTAATGGCCTGTTCGCCGGTACCGGCTGTCAAAATGACATATCCTTCGGTTTTCAGATTATATTTAATCAGCTCGATGATATCTTCTTCATCATCGACAATCAAAATGGTTTCCCTGGGCATCTGGTTTCTCTTCCTGTTCAATGCGGTTGTTCAAACGCCATATCCGTATCAGGTATGGCGGACAATATCCCCTTCAATCAGATAGATCACCTCTTCAGCGATATTGGTGGTGTGGTCTCCGATCCGCTCAATATGCCGGGAAATCAGATACATATTGATAATTTCCGCCACCATATCCGGATGGGCCTGGATATCCGCTTTCATGGTCTGATAGGCATCGTCCCGCATGGTATTGACCTCGTCATCCATTTCCAGAACATGATAGGCCGTGGCCACATCCATGCCCACCAGCGCATCCAGGCTCAGTTTCAGCATATTCGCCGCCTGTTCCGCCATGGCCGTGTAATCATATTTGAATTTGCCGGGATCATCCGCCGAGCTGATGTACCGCCGGGCGATATTCCCCGCATAATCGGCAATCCGTTCCAGGTCATTGTTGATCTTGATCACGGCCACGATCAGCCGCAAATCCGTGGCCACCGGCTGATACAGGGCCAAAATCTTGAGGCATTCTTCTTCCACTTCGATTTCCCGGTCATCCACTTCATAATCGGAATCAATGACCCATTGTGCCAGATCCAGATCCTGGGTGCGGACCGCGTGAATGGATTTTCTGAACCGGTCCTCCACCAGTGCCCCCAATGTGAGGATCTCTCTTTTAATTTTGTCCATTGCCCGGTGCAAATGGGTTGCCATACTGCCTCCTTTAATACAATAAAAACCCTCAGAGTGCCGCAAAAACGGGAGACTCTCTCCCTGCATGCTGTTCATGCATATTCCTGCTGGTTTTGTTTTCTATCTTTTTTTTGCTAGAATTGTATTAGGGCATTGTTATCCAACCATTAAATCAGATGAAATATATTTGTCAAGGCTTGCTTCATCCGCCATATCAGGCTAAAAAGATCAGCATATTTTATAAAATTCAGGAGCTCCCATGAAAAAAGATACCCATGAATTCATACACACCTACCAGGGGCTGGGTGCCTTTGGTATGGACAGAGACACGGATGAGCAGACCATCATGTTTTATCTGCAAAAATTTTCCGAAGACACATTTATGAAAACGTTTGTTCCCCGGTTGTCAGACGATGACCTGGAAAAAATCTATCAATGCATCCATACACTTCTCAAACAGCACATTACTGAGGATGAATACCATGCGCTGTTTTTAAAAGACCGTTGACAAAAAAGATGACAGGTGCCAGATCCATGAATTTTTCTGATATATCATCACATCTTAACAATTTTGGTGAGTGATGGATTATATTGTTGACGGATTCATCAAGGCGTTTTTTCTGCTGATTCACCTGGATCCGGCCACCACGTCCGCCATCACGGCCACGCTCAAGGTGTCCACCATTGCCATGATCATCAGCCTGACCATTGGATTGCCTTTGGGATTTGTGCTGGGATATTTTGATTTTCCCGGCAAGCGTCATATCAAAACACTGGTGGACACGCTTCTGGCCCTGCCCACGGTCTGCATCGGTCTGATCGTCTATGCCCTGATCTCCAGCCGGGGGCCTTTGGGAGACTGGCACCTGCTGTTCACCCTCACCGGCATTGCCATGGGCCTGACCGTGCTGGCCCTGCCCATTGTCATCGCCATCACGGCGGCCACCGTGGAAAATATCGATTCAGAGCTGAAGTTGACCCTGGTGTCTCTGGGAGCGGGCAGACGTCATATCTTACGCACCTGTCTGTGGGAAGTGCGGTACGGGATTCTGGCCGGTGTGGTCACGGCCTACGGCCGGGTTCTTACGGAAGTGGGCATTGCCATGATGGTGGGGGGCAATATCAAATACCATACCCGTACCATGACCACAGCCATCGCCCTGGAAACCAACAAAGGGCAGTTTGCCGACGGGATCGCCCTGGGAATCGTTCTGATCATTATTGCCCTGTGTGTCAATATCTGTCTGTCTTTTTTAAGGAAACAATGACGTTAGCCCCACCCATATACCGTCTGGACAAAATAGCCCATTTTTACGGGGACAAACAGGTGCTGGATATTGCCCGCCTGGAAATTCCCAAAGGGGCCATCATCGGGCTGATGGGACCCAACGGATCCGGGAAAAGCACCCTGCTCAAGATTCTGGCCTTTGCCATGCGCCCGTCTTCAGGCCGTGTCTGGTTCAACGGCACACCGCAATATCCGTTTTGTGAAGCCATCCAGGGCAACGTCTCTCTGGTCACCCAGAAGCCCTATCTGCTCAAACGATCCGTGTTCGATAATATCGCCTATGGCTTGAAAATCCGGCGCCCTCCCCGGGATCTGACACAGCGGGTGCAGCAGGTCATGGCAGAGGTGGGACTGAATTTTGACCGGTTTGCATACCGCCAGTGGCATGAACTTTCCGGCGGCGAAGCCCAGCGGGTTGCCCTGGCGGCCCGTCTTATTCTCCGGCCCGAGGTGCTGCTGCTGGATGAACCCGTGGCCAGCGTGGATACCCGAAGCGCCGACCTGATCCGCAAAGCATCTCTGGCCGCCCGGCAAAACCGGGGCACCACCCTGGTCGTCACCAGCCATGATCTGCCCTGGCTGTTCACATGCAGTGACACCCAGCTGTCCATTAACAACGGGGCCCTTTTTGCCACGGGCCAGGAAATCACCATTCCCGGCCCATACATCCGGAGCCACCGGACCGGCCGGATATGGACCCGGCAGCTGGATGACGGTCAGGTTATCCAGTTGCCGGCACGGGTTGATTCTGGAAGAACCGCCTTGATCCAGCGTAAGGATATCCGGGTGATGGGGCCGGAGAAAATGGAGGCTTCCACAGACAACCAGATCCGGGGGCAGGTGCAGTCCATGTACATGACCGGACAGCACGGAGACATCATGACCACCATCGATGCCGGCGGCATCTCTTTTATGCTGGGCATGACACCCGGTCAGGCGGCCCGACTGAATCTTCAGCCGGGCACCGTTGTCACGCTGGCGTTCAATTCCTGTGACATCCGGTGGCATTGAGCGGTCGGGCCGGCGTTACAGGGTTTCTTTTTCACCCGGTTTTTTCATCACCAGAAAATACATGTTGCCTCTCACATTCATATGACCGGCCGTGAACCGGGCATATTCATCACTGCCGCAAAACAGATCAGCCCGGGCCGGTCCCCGGATTGCCCCCCCCGTATCCTGATTCATGACAAACAGGGAAACAGGCGGCCATGATTCCGGATTCCCTTCCTTTTCGGCTTGCATCAAACCGCTGGAAGCAATTTCCGGCACCCTTGTTTCAATAAAGCAGAGCGCCCCTTTGGGAAATATCCGATAATCCGTGGCCAGGGCCCGCAACGGGGTCAAAGTTACATTGATATTGCCGAAAGGACCGCCGGATGCAATATTGAAAAAAACAAAACTGTCATTGTAACTGAGCACGTCTTCCACCCGATGGGGGTTGGCTTCCAGCCAGTGCCGGATGGCCTGCATGGACATCTGTTCTTTTTTGATTTCCTGGTTGGCGATCAGATACCGGCCGATGGAACGGTAGGCATTGCCGTTGGTACCGGCATACCGGATCCGCACGATCTCGTTTTCCGGGGTCTGGATCCGGCCGGATCCCTGAATCTCCAGAAAAAACCGGTCCACCCGGTTTTCCAGCCAGGCCACGGGCGGGGCCTGTAAATGAAAATCAGTCATCTGGTTGATCTGTTTTCTGGAAAAATACGGCACCACCTGATTACCTTTAACCCGGCCCCTGAGCCGGTCATGTCCCTGATACCGGTCGGAAAAATTTGCCAGATCAATTTCCACAAGATCTTCAGGAACCGGATACAGCGGATATTGAAACCGGTCATCCGGATACAGACTGCCGCTGTAAGTGGGCTCGAAATATCCGGTAAACAATACCTGGCCATTGTCATTGGCTGAGCTGGCATAGACATGAAACCGGTCCCGGACAAACCGGTTCACCGCCGGTGCCGGCGGACGGGTCTCCAGAAACGCCTGAAGGGTTTTTAAAGATTCCGCCATATGCCTGACCGTGTACTGATCCGGGCCGAACTCAATGAGTCGATCATCCGGCAATCGGTTGTAATAGACCAGGCTCTGGTTCAACGCCGTTTGTAATCCTGAAAAATCAAAACTGTCAAAAAAATCAGGGTACCGGGCTTGTGTCAACTTTTCCAGGGCCGGTTTTCGGACCTCGACCTGCTCGTTGTCTGTCAATATCCCGCATCCGGCCAGGGTTATCAGCAAGACAGCCAAAATAATTTTTCCCGGCTTCAGGCATTTTTTTAGAATTGAACCGGATTGGTTTTGCATTTTATTCTTCACGATCAGACCTTTCTTTGAACACACGTGCGCTTGTATCCGGCGGGTCAATGGATGAGATATCCGGCATTTTTCGGGAAGCCACCCCCAGAGATTCCAGTTCCCGGGCCGGGGGCATCACCTTTTTTTCCATGATGTTCACGGCCCGGTTGAAGCTTGCCGCACAGGTATCAATATCTTTTCCCAGGCGGTTCATACTGTCCGCCATGGCACACAGGCGACGATACAACGTCATTCCGGCCGTACGGATCTTTTCTGCATTTTCAATCCCTTCTTTCTGCTGCCAGGCATAGGACACGGATTTCAATAAAGCGATCAATGTGGTGGGGGTGGCCAGGATTACGCCTTTTTCCACCCCCTGTTCGATGAGGGTGGGTTGCTGACTCAACGCGGCGGAAAAAAAATTCTCTCCCGGAATAAACAGCACCACAAATTCCGGGGACGGAGAAAATGCCGCCGCATAATTTTTGGATGCCAGCTGATTGATATGGACGGCCACCTGTCGGGCATGATCGGCCATGCGGGCCTGTTTTTCCTCTTCAGTGTCCGCTTCCAGGGCATCCAGATACGCCATGAGCGGCACTTTGGCATCCACCACGATCCGGCGGTTCGACGGCAGGGTCACCACCATGTCCGGCCGCAGCGCCCCTTTGCCAGCCCCTTTGACCGGCTGCTCCTGAAAATCGCAATACCGGGCCATGCCGGCCAATTCCGCCACTTTTCTCAGGGTGATCTCCCCCCATCGGCCCCGGACATGGGGCAGACGCAGGGCCTTGACCAGGTTCCCGGTTTCCAGATGCAGCTGATGCTGGACCCGTCCCATCTGGGCCAGTTGTTCAAACACAGCCCCATTGGTCCGTTCTCTGGATGCTTCCATGGCCCGGAGTCTTGTTTCATACTGGTCCAGGGCCTGGCGGACCGGATCCATGGTCTGACGAAGGGCCTGCCCCTGGCTGGAAAAATCTTTTTTCGCTTCCCGGACATAGCCTTTGAAATACCGGTCCGCCATTTCCATGAACCGGGTGGCATGCTGATATAAGGCCTGATCCGACACCTGTTTCATCCGGGTACCAGCCATGGCCCCGGTGATACGGACCAGAAAGGCGCACACCACCACCCCCAAAACAAAGCCGGCCCCCAGAAACCCCAGGTTCTCCAGGGAGATCATCATCGCCTCACTCCGGGGACGTCTTGTTTTCCATCGTATCTTCAGCCTGCCAGGTGCCGCTTTTTCCCCCGGATTTGGAAATCAGGCGCACCGTGGATATCACCATGCCTTTATCATAGGACTTGCACATGTCATAAATGGTGAGTCCGGCCACGGAAACCGCGGTCAATGCCTCCATCTCCACCCCGGTCCGGCCGGTCAGAGACACGGTGGCCTGAATCTTGATTCTGTGCGTATCCGGTTCGAAAAAAAAATCAATGCCTGCATGGGTGATGTTCAGCGGATGACACATGGGGATGAGCTCCGCGGTTTTCTTGGCAGCCATGACCCCGGCAATGCGGGCGGCCTCCAGGACATTGCCTTTTTTCACTTTTTCATCCATGATCCGGGCCAGGGTGTCCGGATGCATGACAATGTTGCCTTCCGCCACAGCGGTTCTCAGTGTCTGATCCTTGTGTCCCACATCCACCATGCGCACATGGCCCTGATTGTCCAGGTGGGTAAATTCATTCATACATACTTCCTTACGGGCAGGTTCATTGTTTAAAAAATTGTGTTTTCCGGGTCACATCCGCCTTGATCTGGTTGAGGGTATCGGTCAGCGCGGCGATCACATTTTCCCGGATATTACCGGCCACCACCAGAAACATCACATCATCCCCCACTTTGAGCAGGCAGTTTTCCCGAATGTGCACATGGATATCCAGGATACCGGGACGGGCCCGTTCCTTTGTCAGGATCTGTTCGAGCCGGGCATGATCCACTTCAATCTCGAGCCCGGTCACGACCCGGCCGTCTCTGGCGGTTTCCCGCACCACTCCGTTATGGGCCAGAATCATCCCGGCTTTTGAAAATTCCGGATGGGCCTTGATATCTGCCACCATCTGCGCCAGGGTCACGGGGTCGTTTTTTCTATCCTTTTCAACCATCCACTCTCCTTTCATCGGACGGGGTCAGGCCTGCGTTATTGTCGTTATTGGCTTCAATAACGACAATAACGGAGGCC